>NZ_JMLO01000071.1:0-1071 GCF_000686785.1 Rhodococcus sp. UNC363MFTsu5.1 | reverse complement strand
GCGGTTGAGTTGAAGGCGACTGTTGCTCCGGCTGCTTCGGGCACGGTGCAGTTCAAGGACGGCGCCACCAATATCGGTGGCCCGGTCACCCTCGCGGGCGGTGTGGCGACCCTGTCCCACACGTTTGATGCTGCGGGTGCGAAGTCGATCACCGCTGTGTATTCGGGTGGTGCCGGTTTCACGGGTTCGACCTCTGCTGCTGCGACGGTGACGGTGTCGGTGCCGGATGAGGCGACGACCACCACGATCACGGTTCCGGCGACGGCGAATGTGGGTGCTGCGGTTGAGTTGAAGGCGACTGTGTCGCCTGCTGCTGCGGGTGGCACGGTGCAGTTCAAGGACGGCGCCACCAATATCGGTGGCCCGGTCACCCTCGCGGGCGGCGTGGCGACCCTGTCCCACACGTTTGATGCTGCGGGTGCGAAGTCGATCACCGCTGTGTATTCGGGTGGAGCCGGTTTCACGGGTTCGACGTCTCCTGCGGCGACGGTGACGGTGTCGGTTGCTGATGTGGCGACGACGACGCAGTTGACGGTTCCGGCGACTGCGTTCGTGGGTGCGGCTGTGGATCTGAAGGCGACGGTCTCGCCTGCTCCCGCGGGTGGCACTGTGCAGTTCAAGAACGGTGATCTGGCGCTGGGTGCTCCGGTGAATGTGGTGGACGGTAAGGCGGTTCTGTCGCATACGTTCGCTGCTGCTGGTGCGCATGCGATTTCGGCGGTGTTCTCGGGTGCTCCCGGTTTCCTTGGTTCGGCGTCTGCTGTGCAGTCGGTGTCGGTTCCGGTGCCGGATGTGGTGACGTCGATTGCGTTGACGGCGCCGGCGACTGCGGATCGTGGTGTGGTGGTGGAGTTCTCGGCGACGGTGTCGCCGACCCCGAACGGTGGGACGGTGCAGTTCAAGGACGGCTCGACCCCGATCGGTGGTCCGGTGAATGTGGTCGACGGTAAGGCGAAGCTGTCGCACACCTTCGACTCGGCGGGTGCGCATTCGATTACGGCGTCGTACTCCGGGTTCGCGGGTTTCTCGGGTGCGGGTTCGCAGGCGAGCACGGTGACGGTGGCCGGTGCC
>NZ_JMLO01000070.1:0-1125 GCF_000686785.1 Rhodococcus sp. UNC363MFTsu5.1 | reverse complement strand
GATCGCTAATGGCCCACCGCATCACCCCAGACGATTACGACATCCGCTGCACCTGCGGATGGGTGTACATCCGCCCCGTCCTGCTCGACGAATGGCGCACCAACCGGGCAATCCGCAAACACCTGACACAGGAGGCGAAGTGAGCACGTTCCTTTTCATCGTCGGCGCGATCGTGTGGTTCGTCGCGATCTGCGGAATCCTCCTCGGCGGCGGATTCTTCACGCTCGAGCTGTTCGCGGACGGCTACCCGAAGCAAGGCTCCGCAGTGGGCGTCGGCTCGATCCTCGCGCTCGCCCTCGTCATCTGCATCCCGATCTGGGCGGGCGTATTCGACGAGGACAACT
Source organism: Rhodococcus sp. UNC363MFTsu5.1 (assembly GCF_000686785.1). Taxonomy (NCBI): domain Bacteria; kingdom Bacillati; phylum Actinomycetota; class Actinomycetes; order Mycobacteriales; family Nocardiaceae; genus Rhodococcus; species Rhodococcus sp. UNC363MFTsu5.1. The sequence continues at coordinate 781 of NZ_JMLO01000070.1, read as the reverse complement.
CGCAGCACTGCGGGCCCGGCACCGTGTACCGGGAGTCGTCGCAGTACAACCCGGCAACGGAGTCGACCGACTACTCCTGGTGGTGCGAAGCCCGATGACCAACACGTTCCTGTCCCGTGCCGAGCAGCAGGCCCTCATCACCCTTCTCGGTGAGGTTGGGGAGGTGGTGGAGGCGTTGGCTGCGGCGCTCACCACCAATGGCGCCCGCACCCGCATTAGCTACGAACCTCGGGTGACGACGGGTGAGCGTGTGCAGCCGTTGCCGTACAACGAGGACGCCCGCATCGCCGCCGACGACCTCCACAACGAACTCGGCCTGTGGGTGCAGTTGGTCATCGACTACCGCGGCATCGACTACGAGGGTGCGGATACCGCGGTCGCGTACGCCCGCTGGCTCAAAGCGCACATCGAACCCCTCGCGCTGACCCCCGGCGCACACGAAGCACCGCGCAGCATCGGGAAGGCGGTGAAGGCGGCCAAGCGAGCGGCACGGATGGGATCGCCACGCGAGGAGGAGTTCTCGAAGCTCCGGGCGAAGATCGACCCGAGAATCGGCGAGCTTCACGAGGAGAAGCTGAACGCCCGCAGCTGCGTCGACCTCGCCCGACAGTTCGGCGTGACGATCACTCAGCGCCGCATCGACTACTTGGTGACCCACAAGCAGGTGACACCGCTCGGAATCGTGAAGGGCATCGACGGGGTCCGATACCGCATCTTCCGCTTCGGGGACGTCCTCGAAGCAGCGCAAGCGGACACTATGGAGGAGACGGCGTGAGGTGGT
>NZ_JMLO01000068.1:0-1224 GCF_000686785.1 Rhodococcus sp. UNC363MFTsu5.1 | reverse complement strand
GACGGCGGGGGTTTCGTTGCTGATGGTGCGGAAGAAGTGGGTGTTCCCGTCCCACCACTCGATTTTTCTGGAGTCTGCGTTGGCTATGCCGGTGCTCAACAGGGCAAGTGTTCCGACGGCGAAGGCGGTGGTGGCGCCGGCGGCGACGATGCGGGTGACTGCTCGATGTGCCATGGGGGGTCCTTCATTTGGTGCGGCCATGAGCGTCGCCGCGGGTTGTGGTGACCGGGCTCCGGCGCGGCAGGTGCGCCGGAGCCCGGTGTCAGGGGTGGTTCCCGCTTAGGAGCCGAAGCCGCCGAGGAGGGAGTCGAGGCTGCCTGCGGGGCCGGGGTTGCTGCCGGCCTTTGCGACGGTGACCTGTTGGGTGGTGGTGGAGCCATCGACGCCGGTGCGGCCGGAGAAGGTGGCGGTGATGGTGTGCTGACCGTCGGTGGTGGGGGTCCACTGGTAGGTGGCTTCGCCGTTGGCGCTGACCTGTGCGGTGCCGAGGACGGTGGTGCCGTCCTTGAATTCGACGGTGCCGCCTGCTGCTGCGGGGGTGACCTTCGCCTTCAGCGTGCTCGCCTTGTCTGCGACGGCTCCGGTGACCGGGTTGAGGGTGGTGGTGGAGGCGGTGGAGGTGCCACCGGCGGGGGCGACGGTCACGGTGGCGGTGGCGCGGGATCCGACGGTGGAGCCCTGTCCGGAGAAGTCGGCGGTGATGGTGTGCTGGCCGGCGGTGGCGGGGACCCACTGGGCGGTGGCGGTGCCGTCGGCGGTGACATAGATCGTGCTGATGACCCTGTTGTCTTCCTTGAAGGTGACGGTGCCGCCTGCTGCTGCCGGGGTGATCTTCGCGATAAGCGCCGTGGACCTGCCGACGGTGGCTCCGGTGATCGGGTTCAGGGTGGTGCCGCTGCTGCCCTTGGAGACGGTGAGGGAGGGACCCTGGGTGGTGTAGGTACCAGTGCCGCGGTTTCCGCCGTAGCTCATGCCGGTGCTGATGGCGATGCCGCGGGTGCAGTTCTCGCCGACCTTGTATTTGACGGTGAGGACGGCGGGATTCGCCCCGTTGTCCCCACTGATTTTCACCGGGTTGGCGATGAAGGGGCCCGCGTTGAAGTCGCCGATGACGTAGTCGGGCTTGATGTCGAGGTAGGGCTCGACCGGTGTGCCGTTCATCGTGGCCGAGTCGTTGACGTAGGTCAGGCAGTTGGGGTGGTGGTCCTTGACCCAGTCGATCTT
>NZ_JMLO01000067.1:0-1384 GCF_000686785.1 Rhodococcus sp. UNC363MFTsu5.1 | reverse complement strand
ACGGCGTCGTACTCCGGGTTCGCGGGTTTCTCGGGTGCGGGTTCGCAGGCGAGCACGGTGACGGTGGCCGGTGCCGGTGGTGACGGGTCGTTCGGTTCGAGCCAGTTCGGTTCCTGATTCTCTAGCTCTGTTTTGATCCAACAATGCTCGGTGCTGCAAATGGAGGAACGTTCATGTCCGGTGTGTTGATGCGTCGCGTGGCGGCGGTGAGCGCTGTGTCGGTTGCGGCGCTCGGTCTCGGGGCCGGTGGTGTCGCTTCGGCGGCGCCGGGCTCGGTGACCTGGGATGACGGGAACGAGCGGATCACCCGCACGATCAGTGATGTCACCCCGGCCGCGGGCGACACCGTCACCTCGACGACCGTCTTCGACCGGACCGGTGGGGTCGTCGAGTACATCCAGCAGGTCAAGGACGTTCATCCGCCGTGCCTGACCTACGTGGACGGCTCCGCGAAGGTCGACGGCTCCCCGCGCGGGCTCGACAGCCAGGGCGCGGACTTCGCGAAGGTGGCGGGCAGCTGGGCGCTGTACCCGCAGATCTCGCCGAACCTGCGGACCTTTGAGTTCTCGTACAAGGTGGGTGCCGACTGCGCCCGCGGCGTGCCGCTGATGACGACGGTGCACTACTCCGGGACGCTCGGCAGCGGCACCTATGACGGCAAGGGCCCGACCGTCACCGTTCGCAAGAACGCTTCGACGACGATGCTGGCCGCGGTTGCGAATGCTCAGGTCGGTCAGGCCGCGACGCTCAGTGCCACCGTCACGGGTGGCGCGAACGGTGACACCGTCGAGTTCTACGACGGCACCACCAAGCTCGGAACGGGAACCCTGAACAACGGCACGGCGACGTACGCCTGGACTCCCACGGCCGGTGGCGCACACGCCCTGTCCGCGAAGTTCCTCGCGACCGCACAGGCCGAGGGATCGCAGTCCGCGCCGCAGAACGTGTCGGTGTCGGTTCCTGATGAGGCGACCACGACGACGCTGACGGTTCCGGCGACGGCGAATGTCGGTGCTGCGGTTGAGTTGAAGGCGACTGTTGCTCCGGCTGCTGCTTCGGGCACGGTGCAGTTCAAGGACGGTGCCGCGAACATCGGTGGGCCGGTTGCGGTGAACGCCGGTGTGGCGACCCTGTCCCACACCTTTGCTGGTGCGGGCGCGAAGTCGATCACCGCTGTGTACTCCGGTGGTGCCGGTTTCACCGGTTCGACCTCCGTTGCGGCGACGGTGACGGTGTCGGTGCCCGATGAGGCGACCACCACCACGGTCACGGTTCCGGCGACGGCGAATGTGGGTGCGGCGGTTGAGTTGAAGGCGACTGTTGCTCCGGCTGCTTCGGGCACGGTGCAGTTCAAGGACGGCGCCACCAATATCGGTGGCCCGGT
>NZ_JMLO01000066.1:0-1458 GCF_000686785.1 Rhodococcus sp. UNC363MFTsu5.1 | reverse complement strand
GCCGTCGCGGTCACCGCGGCAACATCGACGACAGCCTCGGGAGCCGCCGTCACGTAACCGACCAGATGACGCCCCACCGCGGTGTCGACGACCGCAGCCGCCGCCTGACCCACCGACGGATCCGCAGCCAACGCCGCCTCGACCTCACCGAGCTCGATCCGCAGACCGTGCAACTTCACCTGGAAGTCACTACGCCCCACGAACTCGAGCTCACCGGCCGCCGTCCACCGCGCCAGGTCACCGGTGCGATACATCCGCTCACCACCGGCGAACGGATTCGCCACGAACCGCTCCGCCGTCAGATCCGGCCGCGACTGGTACCCACGAGCCAACTGCACACCCGCCAGATACAACTCACCCGGCACACCCACCGGAACCGGACGCAGACGCGAATCGAGCACGAACACCTTCGTGCCCTCGACCGGCCCACCGATCGGCACGACCACCGCATCCGCCGCAGTCGCCTCCCGACGAGTGACCTGCATCGCAGCCTCGGTCGGACCGTACAGGTTGTGCACCGCAGCACCGGTGACCCGCGAGAACTCCGCCGCCACACCCGCAGACAACGCCTCGCCACCGGCGAACATCCGCCGCAACGACGGCGCACCCGACTCCGGCAACGCCGCCAGGATCATCGGCAACATCGACGGCACGAACTGCACCGTCGTCACCGACTGCTCCACCAGGACCGCCGCCAGATACTGCGGATCCCGATGACCGTCCGCCGACGCCAGCACCAACCGGGCACCGGCCTGCAGCGGCCAGAAGAACTCCCACACCGACGCATCGAACGTCGCAGGCGTCTTCTGCAACACCGAATCCCGCTCATCGAGCCCGTACTCGGCCTGCATCGACACCAACTGGTTCACCGCAGCACCGTGCGACACCGCCACACCCTTAGGTCGACCCGTCGAACCCGACGTGAACAACACATACGCCGTGTTCTCCGGATCCAGAGCGCCCCTGCGGTCAGCCGCAGTGACCGGCCGACCATCGGACAGGTCGACATCGGCAACCACAACCGCAGTCCGCCCGAACGACACCTCACCCAGGTCGGCATCGACCAACACCAACATCGGGTCGGCCGTCTCGACCACATACCCGATCCGCTCAGCCGGCTGATCCGGATCCACCGGCACATACGCACCACCGGCACGAATGACCGCATACATCGCGACCACCTGCTCGACCGACCGCCGCATCGCCAACACCACCCGCGACTCGACCCCGACACCGAGGCCGATCAGATGCCGCGCAACAGCATTGACCCTGTCGTCGAACTGGCGGTAGGTCAACGACCCCGACCCACCGACCAACGCAACCGCATCCGGCGTCCGCACAACCTGATCCACGAACAACGAATCCAACGTCCCCACAGGCGCAGGCCCATCGGTCGCGTTCCACTCCCGCAACACCAGATCCCGCTCACCCACACCGAGCAAATCGATATCACCGACC
>NZ_JMLO01000065.1:0-1560 GCF_000686785.1 Rhodococcus sp. UNC363MFTsu5.1 | reverse complement strand
GGGGGATGCGCGGGACCTGATCTGGTAGTAGCCAAGCGATGGGGTGACGCAGGAAGGTAGCTGAGCCAGTCAGTGGTAATACTGGTGTAAGCGTGTAGGGAGTGGCATAGGCAAATCCGTGCTGCACATATCCTGAGACGTGATGCATAGCCGATTGAGGCGAATTCAGTGATCCTATGCTGCCGAGAAAAGCCTCTAGCGAGCTTTTACACGGCCCGTACCCCAAACCGACACAGGTGGTCAGGTAGAGAATACTAAGGCGATCGAGATAACTATGGTTAAGGAACTCGGCAAAATGCCCCCGTAACTTCGGGAGAAGGGGGGCCTCGTCTGGTGATCCAACTTGCTTGGTGAGCTGGGTGGGGCCGCAGAGACCAGTGAGAAGCGACTGTTTACTAAAAACACAGGTCCGTGCGAAGTCGTAAGACGATGTATACGGACTGACGCCTGCCCGGTGCTGGAAGGTTAAGAGGACCGGTTAGCTTTTCGGAGCGAAGCTGAGAATTTAAGCCCCAGTAAACGGCGGTGGTAACTATAACCATCCTAAGGTAGCGAAATTCCTTGTCGGGTAAGTTCCGACCTGCACGAATGGCGTAACGACTTCTCAGCTGTCTCAACCATAGACTCGGCGAAATTGCATTACGAGTAAAGATGCTCGTTACGCGCGGCAGGACGAAAAGACCCCGGGACCTTCACTATAGCTTGGTATTGGTGTTCGGTTCGGTTTGTGTAGGATAGGTGGGAGACTGTGAAGCGGGCACGCCAGTGTTCGTGGAGTCATTGTTGAAATACCACTCTGATCGTATTGGACATCTAACCTCGGACCATGATCTGGTTCAGGGACAGTGCCTGGTGGGTAGTTTAACTGGGGCGGTTGCCTCCCAAAATGTAACGGAGGCGCCCAAAGGTTCCCTCAGCCTGGTTGGCAATCAGGTGTTGAGTGCAAGTGCACAAGGGAGCTTGACTGTGAGACTGACAGGTCGAGCAGGGACGAAAGTCGGGACTAGTGATCCGGCACCGGCAAGTGGAAGCGGTGTCGCTCAACGGATAAAAGGTACCCCGGGGATAACAGGCTGATCTTCCCCAAGAGTCCATATCGACGGGATGGTTTGGCACCTCGATGTCGGCTCGTCGCATCCTGGGGCTGGAGTAGGTCCCAAGGGTTGGGCTGTTCGCCCATTAAAGCGGCACGCGAGCTGGGTTTAGAACGTCGTGAGACAGTTCGGTCTCTATCCGCCGCGCGCGTTAGAAACTTGAGGAAGGCTGTCCCTAGTACGAGAGGACCGGGACGGACGAACCTCTGGTGTGCCAGTTGTTCCGCCAGGAGCACCGCTGGTTAGCTACGTTCGGAAGGGATAACCGCTGAAAGCATCTAAGCGGGAAGCCTGTTCCAAGATGAGGTTTCTCACCCCCTCGAGGGGGTAAGGCCCCCGGCAGACCACCGGGTTGATAGGCCAGAACTGGAAGCACGGTAACGTGTGCAGGTGACTGGTACTAATAGGCCGAGGACTTACCACAAAGAAGCTACGCGTCCACTGTGCGGTATCTGAAACAACACAC
>NZ_JMLO01000064.1:0-1572 GCF_000686785.1 Rhodococcus sp. UNC363MFTsu5.1 | reverse complement strand
ATGACGACGATCGCGCCCTGTCGTCGTCACGCTAGTTGTCACACCGCAGGTCAGAGCGCCGGGAAATGACAACTGCGATGACGGTTCACACCCCCTGTGAACGGTCACCGTAGTTGGCAATTCGTCAGGTAGTTGGCACGGTTGTCACCATAGTTGGCAATTTGCCAGGTAGTTGCCACAGCAGGGCCGATCTTGGCCGAATCCGGCTGCCAGGCACCGCCGTCGGTATCGGCGTGGATGGAGCGAGGTGCTTGATCGGCGTACTCGACGATCAGTCTTCGTCGTCCTCGTACTCGTCGTCGTCCCATTCATTTTCGTCCTCCCAATCCTCGTCGGATTGGTCGGTCCACGCTTGATGCTTGGGACTGACGAGGCGCATGGCTACGGCACCCAACCCCGCAGAGAGGATGATCACCACGTTCGCCAGATCCCAACGAAGCTTCTTGACGATACCTGCGGTGACGGGGGTTCCATCCCCGAATTCCGCGGTCATCGGCACACTCAACTCACCCAGTACTCCGCCATCACCTCCGGAATATCGGTGTCGGGATCAGCTACGTCTGTCACCCAGATGTCGATAGTGTCGAGTGGTCCCCAGCTCAGGTACGCGTCGCCGCTGCGACGGTTGATGTCGAGGTTCGTGGTGAGGGTGGCTGCGGTGTCGGAGCGGCGCAATGCTTGCCAGCCGGCGGCGGCGCAGAAACGTTCGAGGTCCTCGGAGTCCCATGTCCAGTCGAAACGGGCGGCCAGGCGCGCGGTCCGGACCGCGCCTTCGATATCAGCGTGCACGATCAGGAATCATGCCTTTCGCAGCCGACAGGATGATCACCACGTTCGGCAGATCCCAGCGAAGTTCCTTGACGATGCCAGCGGTGAGGGTTGATTTCGCTACCGGATGCGATCTCGCCGACCTCGATCGCTAGTCCTCGTCCTCGTACTCCGGTTCGGGCTCATCCAACCATGCCTGATACCCCGGACTCGTCAGATCGAGGTGGATCGCACGGAAACCCAGGTGCAGTGAAATGACCGCTTTCGGCAGGTCCCATCTGAGAACTGCCTCTGGTCCGGGTTCGGCGCTCGTGGCTGCCCCCAGGAGGGCGGTAAATGCCACAGCGAGGTTCGTGAACCCTTCGTCCAGCAGCGGACGTACCACTGTCATGGGCGTAGCGTTATCGGCCACGTCCGAGACGTAGGCTGAGAAGTAGCGCATCGAACGGTTCCGTCTGTACATTACCGATTCGGGCCGACTCACATTGATTGTGGTCCGTATCGAGGCGCCACCTTGCCTGAGTTCGACGAGCTCCCATCCAGCTTGTGCGCAGAAGGGTTCCAAGTCGTCGACGGCCCAGGTCCAATCGAATTCTGCTGCGAGGCGGGCAATCCGGGTGGCGCCCTCGATGTCGACATGCATGCGTAGATGCTACTTTCCGTTCGAGTTCGGTTGACGACCAAGGAATCCCGGACGCTCGAACCGCATGAGCGAACTGGCCATAGTGCGCCTCCGGGCGCCATCATTCGGCTACGCGGCACAGTTCGTTTGGCAAAGCAGTATCTCCGAACAAATGCCAACTT
>NZ_JMLO01000063.1:0-1589 GCF_000686785.1 Rhodococcus sp. UNC363MFTsu5.1 | reverse complement strand
GACAGTTCCACGGCCTGAACGCGCAGCGCGGCCAGATCGTCGCCGGACTGCAGATCGAAAATGCCGAGGATCGAACACACGGGGCCGAACTCCTTACCGTTGGGATGGAGGGCCGAACCCACGCCGGCCCCCGAGGATCGTCGCCACGCGACGAGAGGTCGGCGCCCCACACCGGGGCACCGACGGGTGCTCACGACCATGAACGAACCCGCCCCGGAACGGATGCTCTGGTGGCGGGTTCGTCGATCGCGCCTATTGGTCGGCGTCCCCCGCCATCGCCTCGATCAGGCTCTTCGGCCGCATGTCGGTCCAGTTCGCCTCGACATAGTCGACGCATTCCTGACGCGAGGTCGGACCGTGCACCTCGACCCAGCCGGCCGGAACCTGAGCGAACATGGGCCACAGCGAGTGCTGGCCCTCGTCGTTCACCAGCACCAGGAACTGGCCGTCCTCATCATCGAAGGGATTGCTCATGTGTCGCGCCTCTCTCGGTCGATACTCGTGTGCTGCAGTTCTTCTCGATCAACGTCGGGCCCGCCTACGGGCTCCTTGACTCCCTACTCGTCGGCCTCGACCTCCTCGGCGTCCCACACCTCTCGCAGCACCGCACCGATCTGGGCGAGCGCGGCGGGCGAGGCCATCCCCCAGTGCGTCTCGTCGATGCCGTGGCTCATGATCCGGCCGTCGATCCCGTCCCGCCAGGTACCCGCGCCGACGCTGCCGCTGGGATCGTCCACAAGCGCGGCGAAGTACACGAGGTCACCCTTGTACTTCGCGGGCATGTAGGCATCCATCACGGCGACCGAGGCACCCGCCGCGTCCACCGCGGCGGTGATCCGCTCCGCCCCGAGTGCGTTGAACGGCGCCGGCAGGTTCTCGACGAACCCGCTCAGCATCTCCTCGGACAGCACCTCGGCCGCCATGACCTCGAGCGAGCCCTCCGGAGCGTCGGCCACGAGCGCCGGGAGCAGGCCTCCGAGCAGATCGCCCGCGGTCATGGCCCGATCCGCGAGCATCCCGTCGGCGGGTCGCTCCGCGAAGCTGTCCATCATCGCCAGCAACGCGACCTCGTCGCCCTCGGACTGCAGCAGCGCCGCCATCGCGTGAGCGATCACACCACCGAGCGACCAGCCGATCAGGTGGTACGGCCCCTCGGGCTGCACCGTCCGGATCTGCTCGACGTACACCCGCGCCCATTCCTCGACGGTCTCGGGCAACGGCGCCGCTCCGGACAGCGCGGGTGACTGCAGGCCGTAGATCCCGCGTTCCTTGTCGATGTGCGCAGACAATCCGGCGAAGGCCCACGAGAGACCGATGATCGGGTGGATGCAGAACACCGGCGGCTTGGACCCGCCGGACCGCAGCGGGAGCAACACGTCGAACGCCGCGTCCTCGGCCATGCTCTCGAGCCCCAGCCGCGCAGACACGATCCTTGCGGCCAGCGCCTCCGTGGTCGACGTGGTGAACAGCCACATCACCGGAACCTGAGCCTCCAGCGCGCTGCTCAACCGGGCAGCGACCTGCATCGCGATCAGCGAGTTACCACCAAGAGCGAAGAAATCGTCATCGAGACCGACCCGCTCCAGACC
>NZ_JMLO01000062.1:0-1648 GCF_000686785.1 Rhodococcus sp. UNC363MFTsu5.1 | reverse complement strand
CTCTGCGTCGAATCATTAGCCAGATTCCAGGACTTGGCTGAACGGCAGATACTGACGCTGACGCAACTCTCTGCCTGATCGAGAAGAACTTCGCGGCAGGCGTGGGGCTTTCCTGCAGGTCGGCCAGGATTCGGCAGGGGCGCTGCCTGCGCGCGCCACCCGGGTCGCCGCGCGCCTTCCTGGCCGTTTGCATCGCGACCATGCTCTGAACTGCGGAAATGCCGCCGCGCGCCCGGGGGAAAGCATGCCAGATTTCATACCGGGGTAGGTGTGTCCTGTCCGTCTGGTAGGCATTGACCCCATGAAGCGGACGTTGATCGTGACCCTTGGTGCGGGCGCTTTGCTGCTGGCTGGCTGCACCTCGAGCGCGGAGGGACCGGGTGAGGAGGGTCCGGCTGGCAGTCCGGGCGATGCCGTCATCTCCACACCGGGGCCTACAGTCACGCCGGCGTTCGACCCCGCGAGCGAGGCAGGTCTACGGAAGACGCTCGACGAGGAATACACCCACGTTCAGAAGGGCGACTGGGCCAGGGTCTATGAGTTCACCTCGCCGCGCTGCCAGGCGGGTATCCCTCTGGACGCCTTCGTCGCGGACCTGGAAGGCGCGTACAAGGACCGCGACTTCTCCGGCCCGGCCGAGTACCTGATCACCGTGAACGACACAGTCGCAACTGTTGTCATCAAGTCGTTCGACGGCAAAGGGAAGATGTTCCCCAATACCTGGACTTTCATCAACGGTTCGTGGGTCAACGACAACTGCTAGGTGAGAACGAACCCATCATCGTCGAGCCGTTGCGGGTTGCCGACCTCGGCAAGAGCATGCAGCATCGCGCCTCTTGGCCCGGGGCGCGTCACAACGTGTCCACCTGAGGCGGCGGACTTGAGTGCTGCGCGAGCAACCTTCTGTGGGTGTCCTTGCTTGGTCACCGCGGCGATGATGTCACGGCCGCTCGAGTTTGGATTCTGGCGAACGAATCCGAGAATGTCTGGGAGTGCTGCCGCCTCGGCTACGGAGTCGACAGCTTCTTTCCGACTCCCGCTGGCGTAGGTGAGGTTTCGGTTGCGCACGTCGTAGGTCAGTTGACCTTCGGTCACGTCTACGTCGCGGCCGAATGCGGAGAAGTATCGGGCGGAGTTGGGCTCTTCATTCTGGCGAACGAGGCGCCAGATCGCGTCGGGCCAATCCTGGAGTCGCGAATCCCCGCGTGCCCGCTCGCCACTGTGGCCCATGTGGTGGATGACAGCGGCCTCGTCGATTCCAGCCTCGGCGAGCAGCGAGTCGAACGCGACGAGAAACCGTCCGGCATCACGGTTCTCGTCAAGCCCAATCGCGTCGAGAACCGGGCGAAGTACGTCGAGAACAAGGAAGTTGGTTCCGGCCAAGACTTCGGCCCACCGTGCTCGGACATCGGAGTCGAGGATGTTGAAGCTGCCGACCCTGCCGCGCATGGATAGCACCTTGACTGCCTGCACGTTCTTGATGCCCTGGTCGCGGAGCCAACCTCTGAGCGTTCGTTGGTCGAGCTCGTTGTCGAGAAGGGTGACTTGTCCGACCGGTTCTGTCGCGAACTTGCCGAGAAACGGGTCTCCATCAACGAGAGACCGGATCAGGTTCCCAACGAGGGTGGTCTTGCCGGCCTTGAACTGC
>NZ_JMLO01000061.1:0-2337 GCF_000686785.1 Rhodococcus sp. UNC363MFTsu5.1 | reverse complement strand
GCGCCGGCGGGGTTGACGGTGGCGGTGAGGGTGGTTGCGGTGCCTTCCTTCGCCCCGGTCACCGGTGCGAGGGTGGTGGTGGAGGCGACGTCGGCCGCGGTCACCGTCGTGGTCTGCGGTGCGGACTGGGAGGCGTTGGCGGTGTTGGTGGTGGGGAATTTTGCGGTGATGGTGTGCTGGCCGGCGGTGGTGGGGGTCCACTGGTAGGTGCCGGTGCCGTTGGCGCCCAGGGTGTTTTGGCCGATCTTGGTGGTGCCGTCGTAGAACTCGACGGTGTTGCCGGTGGCGGCGCCGGTGACGGTGGCGGTGAGGGTGGTCGCGGTGCCGACCTTCGCGCCGGTGACCTGGTTGAGGGTGGTGGTGGTGTTGGCTTTGCTGGCGGTGATGGAGGGGCCCTTGGTGCTGTAGTCGCCGGGGGTGCGGTCTCCGCCGTAGGACATGCCGCTGTTCATTGCGGTGCCGAGGGCGCAGTTGGCGCCGACGGTGTACTGGGCGCTGAGGGTGGCGGGATCGGTTTGCTTGGTGAGCACCTGGTAGCTGGTGGCCGTGAAGTCGCCGGCGATGAAGTCGGGCGCGATCTGGAGGTAGGGCTCGACGGGGTGGGCACCGGCGTTGTCGGTGAGCTTGGCCGAGCCGGGGACGTAGGTCAGGCAGGAGTTGTGGAAGTCCTTGATCCAGTGGATCTTCTCGTTGTAGGAGTCGGTTCGTTCGAACTTCGTGCTGACCGTGATGGTCTCGCCGACGGCGGGGGTGGCGTTGCTGACGGTACGGGTGAAGTGGGTGTACCAGACGTCCCAGCTGGTGGAGGCGGGGGCGGCGGCGGCGATGCTGGTGCCGAAGATGGTCAGTGCGCCGAGTGCGAGGGCGGCCCCGGCGCTTGCGGCGACGGTGCGTGTGGTTGCTCGATGTGCCATGGGGGTTCCTTCACTTGGTGCGGCCATCACGGCGCCGCGGGCGGTGGGACCGGGGCTTCGGTGCCCGCGAGGGCTGGGCGCCGAAGCCCCGGGTGCTCAGGGGTGGTGTCCGTCTAGGAGCCGAAGCCGAGGAGGGAGCCGAGGCTGCCGAGGCCGCCGGGGTTGGTGTCGCCGACGGTCACGGTGGCGGTGGTGGTGCCGTCCTCGTCGCCGTTCTTGTCCCGGTAGGTGGCGGTGATGGTGTGCTTGCCGTTGGTGGTGGGGGTCCACTGGTGGGTGGCGGTGCCGTCGTTGCCGACCTGTGCGGTGCCGAGGACGGTGGTGCCGTCCTTGAATTCGACGGTTCCGTCTGCTGCAGCGGGGGTGATCTTCGCTTTCAGCGCGATCGCGGTGCCGATTTTCGCTCCGGTGACCGGGCTGAGGGTCACGGTGGAGCTGAAGACCGGGTCGGAGGCCTGTACGGACTGCGGTGTGGATGCGGGGGCGGCGCCGGCGATGCCCCCGCCGAGGAGGGTCAGTGCGCCGAGCGCGAATGCGGTGGCGGCGACGGTGCGTGTGGTTGCTCGATGTGCCATGGGGTGTTCCTTCAGTGGGTGCGGACATCAATGCCGCCGCGGGCGGTGGGACCAGGGCTTCGGCGCCCGCGAGGGCTGGGCGCCGAAGCCCCGGTGTCAGGGTTGGTATCGGCTAGGAGCCGAAGCCGAGGACGGAGCGGAGCTTTTCGAGGATGGAATCGGCGCTGCCGGCGCCGCCCTCAGGTGCAACCTTGATCTCCTGGGTGGTGGTGGAGCCGTCGACGCCGGTGCGGCCGGAGAAGATGGCGGTGATGGTCCACTTGCCGGCGGCTTCGGGGGTCACGACCACGCTGGCGGTGCCGTCAGCGCCGACCGCTACGGGATTCCAGTTGCCTGTCTCGTCCTTGAACAAGACTTCGCCGCCTGCCGCTGCGGGAGTGACCTTGGCCTTCAGCGTGAGCTGCTTGCCGACGGTGGCTCCGGTGACGGGGTCGAGGGTGATCTTGGAGGCGACGTTGGCCGCGGTCTGGACGGTCGCTGGTGCGGACGGGGCGGCGTTGGCGGTGCCGGCGACGCCCCCGCCGAGGAGGGTCAGTGCGCCGACCGCGAGTGCGGTGGCGGCGACGGTGCGTGTGGACGCGCGATGTGCCATGGGATGTTCCTTTCCTTGGTGCGGCGATAGGCGTCGCCGCGGGTTGTGGGTGTCAGGGGTGGTGTCTAGGAGCCGAAGCCGCCGAGGAGGGAGTCGAGGCTGCCGGCGGGGCCGGGGTTGGTGCCGCCGGCGGGTGTGACGGTGACCTGCTGGGTGGTGGTGGAGCCGGTGACGCCGTTGCGGCCGGAGAAGGTGGCGGTGATGGTGCGCTGACCGTCGGTGGTGGGGGTCCACTTGTAGGTGGCGGTGCCGTCGG
>NZ_JMLO01000060.1:0-2552 GCF_000686785.1 Rhodococcus sp. UNC363MFTsu5.1 | reverse complement strand
GCTCCACTTCACGACAGGAGACCTTCGCTGTTCAACGACCAGTCACAGCGTGTCGTCGCAATCCCTCAACCAACCTGCCTGGGCAGTACAGCTAGATCGGCAGCTTGCGGAAGATCGCCCGCGGCACGTGCCGCAGCGCCATCATCACGAAGCGCCAGGGGCCCGGCGTCCAGACGATTTCCTTGCCCTTGTCGGACGCGGCGACGGCGAGCGAGGCGACGATGTCCTTGTTGACCGTCAGCGGGGCTTCCTTGACGTGCGCGCTGAACTGGGTGCGCACCATGCCGGGCCGAACCACCGTGACCTTCGGTCCGAACTGGGCGAGGGCCTCGCCGAGGCCGAGGTAGAAGCCGTCGAGGCCGGCCTTGGTGGAGCCGTAGACGAAGTTGGCGCGCTTGACGCGCTCACCGGCGACCGACGACATCGCGATGATGCGGCCGAAGCCCTGCGCCTTCATCTTCTCGCCGACGAGGACACCGACCGACACCGCCGCGGTGTAGTTGACGTTGGCCACCAGCACGGCCTTGCGCTGGTTCTGCCACAGCTCCTCGGCGTCGCCGTCCAGTGCGAACGCGACGATGGCGACGTCGACGTCGCCCTTGGACCAGGCCGCGTCGATCACCTTCGGGTGCGACTCGGTGTCCACGGCGTCGAAGTCGATGACCTCGATCTCGGTGGCGCCCTTGGCCTTCAGCTGGGCGACGGCGGCGTCGCGGCCAGGATCGCCCGGCAGCGCGGCCAGGATCACCCGCATCGGAGCCTTCTTCAGGTACTCCTCGCAGATGGCCAGGCCGATCTCGGAGGTGCCGCCGAGGAGCAGCAGGGTCTGGGGGTTACCCACGGCGTTGATCACAGTTCCAACCTTCTGGACATATCGGAGGCGAAAACGCCTGTGGGGTCGTACTTTCGGCGGGTCGCGATCCACTCGTCGATCCGCGGGTACATGGCGTGGAAGGTCTCGGCGGTGGTCCGCGAGTCCTTGGCGGTGTACAGCCGGCCGCCGAACTCGAGCACGCGCTTGTCGAGCTCGGTGACGAACTCGTTGAGGCCCGGCTTGATCCGGAAGTCCACGCAGATGTTCCAGCCGGCCATCGGGAAGCTCAGCGGGGCCTGGTTGCCCTCGCCGAACAGCTTGAACACGTTGAGGAACGAGTAGTGCCCGGAGCGCTGGATGTCGACGATGATCTTCTTGAACTCCTCGACGGCCTCCGGCGGCACCACGAACTGGTACTGCAGGAATCCGTTCGAACCGTAGGCGCGGTTCCACTCACCGAACATGTCGAGCGGGTGGTAGAACTGCGTCAGATTCTGGACCTTGCCGCGGTAGGTGCCGGACTTGCGGAACCAGAGTTCGCCGATCGCGGTGAAGTTGAACTTGTTGGCCAGGCCGTTCGGGAAGACGTCGGGGAACGTCAACAGCTGCGGCGCGTCGAACGCGAGCGGGTTCTTCTGCAGCTTCGCCGGAAGCTGATCGAGCTTCGCCAGCGAGCCGCGCGAGATGGCGGCGCGACCCAGCTTCGGGGGCGCGGAGATCGCGTCGAACCAGGCGCTGGAGTACTCGTAGTTGGCCTCGGAGCCGTCGCTGTGCTGCGCGATGGTCTCGTCGAGGCTGTTGGTGACGTCACCGTCGGCGATGAAGTACGCGGTCTCGGTTGGCGTCATCTTGATGGTGGCGCGCAGGATGATGCCCGTCAGGCCCATGCCGCCGACCGTCGCCCAGAAGAGCGCGGCCTTGGGATCGTTGCGCCCGCCCTTGGGGGTGAGCGTGCGGACCTTGCCGTCGGCGGTCAGCAGGTCCAGCGACACCACGTGGTTGCCGAAGCTGCCTGCGCTGTGGTGGTTCTTGCCGTGGATGTCGGAGCCGATGGCGCCGCCGATCGTGACCTGACGGGTGCCAGGCAGCACCGGAACCCACAGGCCGAACGGCAGGGCCGCCTTCATCAGCTGGTCCAGGTTCACACCGGCGTCGACGTCCACCAGGGCGGTGTCGCGATCGATGCGATGAATGCGGTTGAGCGCATTCATGTCGATGACCAGGCCGCCCGCGTTCTGCGCGGGGTCGCCGTAGGACCGGCCGAGCCCGCGGGCGATGACGCCGCGCCGCAGGTAGGAGGGCTTGCCCTCGTTCTGCTCGGCGACCTGCGCGACCGCGCTGGCGATCACCTCGACATCGGGCGTGGACAGCACCTCGGCGGTGGTGGGCGCGGTGCGCCCCCAGCCGGTCAGGGTGCGGGTCTGGGTGGTCAGAGGCTGCGGCTGCACGGCGGCGGCCGGGGACTCTTCAGCTGTCGTGGACATCGCTGTAGAGGTTACCTGGCGGTAGCGGATCGGACCCCTGGCGAGTGTGCAGATATGGCCGCCGCCACCCGACCTTTGGCCCGGTAGCTGCACACTCGCCGGAGCTGCTTAGACGATGAGGCCTGCGGTCTGGGTGCGGGCGCGGTCGAAGCGGGCGGAGACGTCGTTCCAGTTGACGATGTTCCAGAAGGCGTTGACGTAGTCGCCCTTGACGTTCTGGTAGTCGAGGTAGAAGGCGTGCTCCCACATGTCGA
>NZ_JMLO01000059.1:0-3022 GCF_000686785.1 Rhodococcus sp. UNC363MFTsu5.1 | reverse complement strand
GATTGGTACGACCGGCATCCGGACACCGCTCCGACGTTGGTGAACATGTACGGCATCACCGAGACGACGGTGCACGTGTCGTACCGCGAGATCGACGCGGTGATGGCGGCGTCGGCGTCGGCATCGGTGGTCGGTCAGGCGATCGCGGGGTTGCGCGTCTATGTTCTCGACGAGCGACTCAGCCCCGTCCCGGTCGGCGTTCCCGGCGAGATGTACGTCGCGGGTGTGCAGTTGGCCCGTGGCTACCTCGGTCAGCCGGCGCTCTCGGCGTCGCGGTTCGTGGCCGATCCGTTCGGAGTGGACGGTTCGAGGCTGTACCGCTCGGGCGACCTCGCCCGCTGGAACCGCAACGGGGACCTCGAGTACCTCGGCCGCGCGGACGACCAAGTCAAGGTTCGCGGCTTCCGCATCGAGCTCGGTGAGATCGAGTCGGCGCTCCTGGCTCAGGATTCGGTCGCGCAGGTCGCCGTGATCGTCCGCGAGGACGTTCCCGGCAGTGCGCGCCTGGTGGCGTACCTGGTGCCCGCTGCCGGTGTCACGGTGGACGTCCCCGCCGTGCGCGAGGGCGCGGCCGCGGTGCTGCCGGAGTACATGGTGCCGTCCGCTTTCGTGGTCGTCGATGAGATCCCGCTGACGGCCAATGGCAAGCTGGATCGGCGGGCGTTGCCCGCTCCCGCCGTCGAGGTCCGCGAGTTCCGGGCACCGGAGTCGGCGGTCGAGGGTGTCGTGGCAGGCGTGTTCGCCGAGGTGCTCGGTCTCGACCGGGTCGGTCTCGACGACGACTTCTTCGAGCTCGGCGGCAACTCGCTGATCGCCGCGCAGGTGGCGGCACGGATCGGTGCGGCGCTCGACACCCGGGTCCCGGTGCGGATCCTGTTCGAGTCCTCGACCGTCGTCGCGCTCGCGGCTGCTGTCGGTGTGCTCGCGGATGAGGGCGGGCGCGTGGCACTCGTCGCCGGGCCGCGCCCCGAGCGGATCCCGCTCTCCCCGGCGCAGTCGCGGATGTGGTTCCTGAACCAGTTCGACACCGAGTCCGCGATGAACAACATTCCGATCGCGGTGCGCCTGACCGGTTCGGTCGATCTCGAGGCGTTGCGTGCGGCGGTCGCGGACCTGCTCGACCGCCACGAGGTCCTGCGCACGGTGTACCCGGACACTGCCGACGGCCCGGTCCAGGTGATCGTCCCTGTCGCGCAGGCGATGCCCGACCTGACGCCCGTTGCGGCGACCGAGAGCGAGATGTTCGAGGCGCTCGTCCGGGAAGCGGCGACCGGGTTCGACGTGACCGATCAGGTCCCGCTGCGCGTGACGCTTCTGCAGACCTCGGTCACCGAGTTCGTGCTCGTGTTCGTCGTGCACCACATCAGTGCCGACGGCTGGTCGATGAGTCCGCTGGTGCGGGACGTGATGACCGCGTACGCCGCGCGCGCCGCGGGTGTGGCGCCGGCGTGGTCGCCGTTGCCGGTGCAGTACGCGGATTACGCGCTGTGGCAGCGCGAGGTGCTCGGGTCCGAGGAGGACCCGCAGTCGTTGGTGTCCACGCAGTTGCGGTACTGGGCGGACGCGCTGGCCGGGTTGCCCGACCAGCTGGACCTGCCGAGCGATCGCACGCGCCCGGCGGTTGCGTCGTATCGCGGTGCAGCGCACCGTTTCACGATCGATGCCGACCTGCATCGCGACCTGAGCGGTCTGGCCCGCACGCAGGGGACCACCCTGTTCATGGTCGTGCATGCGGCACTGTCGGTGTTGCTGGCGCGGTTGTCGGGATCCTCCGACATCGCGATCGGTGCGCCGGTCGCGGGACGTGGCGAAGCCGCGCTCGACGATCTGGTCGGCATGTTCGTCGGCACGTTGGTGCTGCGCACCCAGGTCGATTCCGGTTCGAGCTTCGAGCAGATCCTCGGACAGACCCGGTCGGTCGACGTCGCGGCCTTCGCCAACACCGACGTGCCGTTCGAGCGGCTCGTGGAGGTCCTCAGCCCGGCCCGTTCGCAGGCGCGGCACCCGCTGTTCCAGGTGGCACTGACCTTCCAGAACATGGACGTGCCGACGCTCGAACTGCCCGGGCTGACCGTGAGCGGCGTCGAGATCGATGCCCGCGTCGCGAAGTTCGATCTCCAGGTGACGATGTCGGAGACCTTCGCCGACGACGGTGCACCGACGGGGATGACGGCGGAACTGACCTACGCCACCGATCTGTTCGACGACACGACGATGGATGCCTTCGCGCGGCGCTTCGTGCGACTGCTCGGCGCGGTGGCAGGCGACCCGGCCGCGGTGGTCGGCGACGTGGACCTGCTCTCGGACCTCGAGCGCGGCCAGGTGCTCGAGGACTGGCCGGTCGCGGGACCGGACGCGGGTGTCGACGGCACCCTGGTCGAGTGGTTCGACTCCGCCGCGACCCGCTTCCCGGACCGCGTCGCGGTGCGCTTCGGCGACGGACAGCTGACCTACCGTGAGCTCGACGAGCGGACGAACCGCCTGGCGCGCACGCTGATCGAGTCCGGAGTCGGACCCGAGACCCTCGCCGCGGTGGCGTTGCCACGCTCGCTCGACCTGGTGGTCGCGTTGCTGGCGGTGCTCAAGGCCGGTGGCGGGTACCTGCCCGTCGATCCGACCTATCCGGCGGATCGCATCGAGTACATGCTCTCCGACGCCGCTCCGGTGTGCGTGGTGAGCTGGACCGGCCGCGAGATCGCCCTGCCCACCGGGCTTCCGGTGGTCGAGCTGGACACGGTTGACCTGTCCGGGGTCTCGGCGGCGCCGGTCTCCGATGCCGAGCGGGTGGCCCCGCTGCGGCCGGGCAACGTCGCGTACGTGATCTACACGTCGGGTTCGACCGGTCGCCCGAAGGGCGTCCAGGTCCCGCACCGCACCGTGACCCGACTCATGCGGAACACGGAGCGGCGCTTCGGCTTCGACGAGCGCGATGTGTGGACGATGTTCCACTCGTACGCGTTCGACTTCTCGGTGTGGGAGCTGTGGGGTCCGCTGCTGTACGGCGGCACGCTGGTGGTCGTCG
>NZ_JMLO01000058.1:0-3410 GCF_000686785.1 Rhodococcus sp. UNC363MFTsu5.1 | reverse complement strand
GATTCGGGGCGGCAAGGTCTACCACTACAAGGACTCCAAGACCACGAAGGCTCAAGACCTGGTGTCCTACTACTTCCGGGCAGCGAGCGGACCGGTTGAGCGCGGTGAAGGTGGCGCCGGCGTCTCGATGCTGTTCTACGTCGGCAAGCGACAGCGCCGAGACGTGGACAACTTCGTCAAGCTCGTTCTGGATGGACTCACCGGATACGCATGGAAGGACGACTCGCAGGTCACCGAGATATCGGCCAAGGTGATCCACGGGTCCGACTCGCCGCGCAGTGAAGTCCACGTCTACCCGACTGACGACCTGCCCGACAGGTTCCGCAAGGAGTGCGAGCGGTGCGGGAAGGGGTTCCAGTGCCCGCCCGCGCACCAGCCGACCCGTCGATTCTGCTCACAGGAATGCAGGACTGAGCACGTTCGGATGAAGCGTGAGCGGACCTGCGAACAATGCGGCACCACCTACCGATCCGCGACCGGCAAGCAGGGCGGGACGCAGAGGTTCTGCTCAACCGACTGCAAGTACGCGCACGGTCGCGTGGAGGTCACCTGCGCTGGCTGTGGCACCAAGTTCGAGAAGCAGCGTTCGGCGAACAGGGCAGGTAACACGTACTGCACCGACGAGTGCCGAGCCTCGCGGTGGCGAGAGCACCGCAAGAAGGCCGCCAAGGGCACGTGCGTGGACTGTGGTGGAGCGACGAGCAAGAAGTCCTACGAACGGTGCATGGCCTGCCGAATCATCAACGACCGCAACACGCGAGCCCCGAAGGAGTACGTCGCATGACCAACGACAACTTCACCGCCGAGGAGTATCGGACCGCTCAGCGAGTGTTGGCGTCCGACCGCACTCG
This sequence comes from Rhodococcus sp. UNC363MFTsu5.1, assembly GCF_000686785.1. Lineage (NCBI taxonomy): Bacteria > Bacillati > Actinomycetota > Actinomycetes > Mycobacteriales > Nocardiaceae > Rhodococcus > Rhodococcus sp. UNC363MFTsu5.1. The sequence continues at coordinate 2,559 of NZ_JMLO01000058.1, read as the reverse complement.
TGGCGACCTGGCAGGTATTGCCGTCTGGTGCGGCCAGCAGGCTGATCGTCTTGATGCCGCCGAGGCCCGCGACACCGAAGCCGAACAGCTGGCACGGGTCATGTGCAACGACTCGTTCGACTTCGACACCGCATGGGACGAGGTGAACGACGCCACTCGAAGGAAATACCTCCGCTACAGCGCGTCCGCCCTCGATCATCTGGCGTCGCGCCTGGCCCCCGACAACGGCATCACCCTGACCGCAGACGAAGCGGCAGACCTTCGCGAGGTTCTGCGGTGGTGCGGTCGGCGTAACAACCCTGGGGCAGAGCAGGAGTTTTGCGTGAACCAAGCAGCTCGTCTCCGTGCCCGGTTCGCGCCCACCGAACAGGCCGAGCCGAAGCCGATCGGCTGGTACCGAACGATGGACCCCGACTTCGCCACCAAGCACTTCGGGTTCCCGACGCCAGTCGCTGCACGCTGGACCGCAAGTGACGGTGGCGCATGGGCGTGGTGCGAGATGCCCGGCTACTGGGAGCTGCGCGAGTACGGCACCCCCGAGGTTGCGGGTGGTGTCCTGTGACGCCGTTGGAGGTACTCGCCGCACACCAGCTCGGCACGTACGGCGTCGACTGCGAATGCGGCTGGCAGGGCGACGAGAAAGCGCGTGCCGAAGCCCAGCGCGCCGACCACGCCGCCCATGTCCTCGACGCCCTCGCGAAGGCCGGGCACGAAGTCGTACAGGCGGTCTCGATTGAAGAGCGCTGGGTGCCGGTAACCGAGTCCGGCGAACGGTGGGCTCCGCGTAGCCGCGACAGGGCTGAGGAAGCGATGCGCGACTGGCCTGTTGGTGGCGTGTTCGAGCAGAGCGGTGAGCCGTACGACGGCATCGTTCGCGTCGTCCATGAACGCCGCGTGACGACGGACTGGGAGCCGGTGGCCGCTGCTGCCGCCGAGACGGGAGGGAAAGCATGAGCGAGCAGTGCGGACGATGCGGAAGCCCCGCCGAGGGCGTTCCAAAGGGCAAAGGAGCACTCACCACACTCCGCCTTCACACGAAGGCCGTGACCATGCGCCGACACCTGCGGATCACCATGTTCCGCTTCGCTCCCTGGACCGAGAATCCTGCCGATCAAGTACGCGCCACGTACAGCGACCTCCCGCTGTGTCAGGCGTGCGTGCGCGCCGTGTTCACATACGCGACCACGAGACCGTCACTGGCCGAGGGAGGGAAGGCATGACCGCCCCGACGTTCTACCAGCTGGCGATGGATTCAGTTCAGGAGTTCATGGTCGAGAACGGGTTCAATCCCCGGGATCCGCAGGTGCAGCGGATGCAGCGAAAGGTGAACGGGCTGATCCGTTCGGCGTTCCTGCTTGGCCGCGAGGGCATGTCGCTCAACGAACCGCTGATCCCTGAACCCACCCCGAAGGAGGCTTTGTGAGTATCGATGAGACCCGCGCCCGCGAGGAGGCGGCGGTAGATCCGGCGTTTGCTGCGATCAGGGACGTCCTTCGCCGGTCGCTGCCCCCGCGGGTCGAGAAGATCCTGGCACGGTCCGCGCCATCCACGATGTCTTACTGCGCGGAGGCCGTGCTGAAGCACTTCGACACCCTGGCTGGGCTGCTCGGCTACGTGAAGGCCGACACCATCACCACGGTCGAGGAGCTGGACGCGCTGCCGTTCGGTTCCGCAATCGTGGACGTAGCCGGTGTGGTCCGCACCAAGGAGCGTCGCCACTCGCGGTTCCCGGGCGGCTGGGCCAGTGCAGGCAAGGACCCCTGCCCGACGGCGCTTCTCGCGGACGGCCGTCCACTCACGGTCCTGTTCCAGCCTGAGGCCGCCCCTGTCCCGTCTGACCCCGACACCACCAGGAGAACACGATGAGCGAAGTAACCATCTACGGCGCGTCCGATGACTGCGTTGAGTTCGAAGGCGCGATCAATGACGAGTTCTACGCCCACGGACCGTGGGTCGGGCGTCTCGTAGCGCCGGACGGTGACGAGCTGATCGTGCGTGCCGAGTTCTGCAAACCTGGCACGGACGCGGAATGGACGCTGTCGGTTGAGAACTCCGGCACCTGGCCGTCGTGGCCGATCCGATTCACCGAACGCCCCGACCGCGACAGCGATCCCGCCATCGTCATTGACATTCCGGATGGAACCCGCATCGTGGAGGTTTCGCGGTGAGCGCGGACCTGGACCTCGACGCAATGTTGCAACTCCTCCTCTCCGGGCACAACCCGACGCGAGTGGACGCCATCGCTCTGCTCGACCGCGTGAAGACCGCCCAGCAGGAAGCGAAGCAGCTCAACAAGCTTGTCGGGCGGTACGAATCGGCGATGCTCGCCAACGCAGATCGCGCCAACTCGGCTGAGGCGCGGCTCGCCAAGGTGCAGGCACTACTGCCGCGACCGGAAGACGTCGAGCACCGGTGCGACAGCGGGGACAACCTTCTGATCCCCGTGGGGATCCTCCGTGAAGCCCTGTCTGCGAACCCTCCCGCCGCGCCCGCTGATGTCGACCCGTTGGAGCGGATCGCGAAGGCCGGACTCGACATCTACCGACGCACTCGGGGCGG
>NZ_JMLO01000057.1:0-3784 GCF_000686785.1 Rhodococcus sp. UNC363MFTsu5.1 | reverse complement strand
TGTGTTTCCAGGTGACGTTGGATTCGGCTGCGACGACGGCGGTGCAGAACCAGACGGTGAACACCTCGTTCAACTTCAACGCAACCACGGCGTGAGCGCGCCATGACCACTCAAGGAACTCCGATGAAATCGGATCGTAGCCGGACCGGTCGTGAGATCGCACTGAACGTCGGCGCAATCGCCGGTCTGATCTGCGTGCTCGCCGCCGCTGCGTCGTTCTTCTTCGGCGTCAAGCCGCTGATCTTCCGTTCCGGCTCGATGTCCCCGGACATCACCACCGGCTCGCTCGCCCTCTCGCACACTGTGCCCGCCGCGGATCTCGCGGTGGGTGACGTGGTCAGTGTCCTCAACGAGCAGGGCACCCGAATCACGCACCGCGTCAAGGAGATCGTCTCGTCCGACGCGGACACCTCCGTACTGATCCTCAAGGGCGACGCCAACCAGGATGCGGATATCTCGCCGTACACCGTGACCGAGGCCGATCGGGTGTTCTTCAGCCTCCCGGGTCTGGGATACGCGGTGGCATGGCTGTCCTCGCCGCTCGCGATCTTCCTCGGTGGCGCCTTCGTCGGAGGTCTGATGGTGATCGCCTTCCGGCCGGCCGGACACAGGGACGATGACGACCCCGGCAACGGCGGCGGTACCCCTGGCCCGGCGGAGTCCTCGGAGCCCCAGCCGAACCCGGTGGCGCAGGACGACTTCGAGGACGCGCCGACCCAGCAGTTCGAGATGCCCGCGCGGCACCTGACTCCGATTCGGGCCATGCTGCCCGCGCGGTCGCTGATGGTGCTCGGGGCGGTCGGGCTGACGGCGTTCGGTGCCACGGCGGTCGGGACGACGGCCGCGTTCACCGACAGCGCCATCGCGACCAGCTCGTTCTCCTCGGGCAACTTCTACCCGACTCCGCTGGTGTCCACGGTGAATTGCAACAACACTGGCACGCTGGGTTTCCGCTCCGCCAGGATCTCGTGGCCCAGCCTCGGCAATTCGCCGACCGGGACGGCTTACACCTACAAGGTGATCGTCCGGCGTGACAACAACCCTGCGGAGGTCGTCCAGACCAACGACAACGTCACCGGAACCTCCGTCGACTTCAACGGTGATTACTACGGCCGGGGTTACATCGCAGAGGTCCACACGAAGAACGGAACCAACGTCTCGACCGGCTGGAAAGGCCAGGGCATCTGGACCGCCACTCCGCAGGACACCTACTGCTCCGGTGGGTTCCAGCCCGGCGTGCCGAACCCGGCGAACGAGAATCCCGACGGGGTAGCGGCCCTCGCCGCACGCATGGCCGCGGGTGGGACGCCCTCGGCTGAGGCCGCGGCCGCTCCGTCGACGACCACGTCGACCGCTCCGTCCACGACCACAGCTCCGACGGCCACCACCTCGGTCGCGCCGACCACCACGACCGAGCAGCCGAAGGCTACGACGACGGTGCCGTCCACGACCACCATGACCGAGGTGTTGAAGCCGACGACGACCGCGCCGTTGACCACCACGGCGCCGTCGACCACCACGGCGCCGACGACCACTACGGCGCCGACGACCACCACGGCTCCGCCTGCCCCGACCACAACCGAGGCCAAGGCGGCGGAGGTGGAGGCCGTGGCCTCACCGTCGGGCGGGTTGAGCCTGGCGAACACGTCGGATTCGGGCACCTATGCGGCACAGGTGTCGTCGTCTCAAGTCGTGATCACTGACAAGGCCGGGGCGACCGTTTCCACCACGCCGGTCAGTAGCAAGGCGATCGTGAAGTGGGCCGACGGCTCCGACTCGCTCTGGATTGCCGACGGCGGTGCGCTGTACCGCGTCGACGCGTCCGGGGGTTGGACGAAGACGAAGGTCGACCCCGAGGCCGGTGACCTACCCGCGGAGATTGCGGCTCTCGTCAAGTAGCAGCAGCGCTCCGAGACCGAATCTTCCTACCCCCGACGGGGTCCTACGAAAGCTGACCATGACATGAACAACAAGATGAAGGGCGCGATCGCGGCGGGTGCCGCGACCGTCCTACTGGCCGGGGGCGCCGGCACCATGGCCGCATGGAATTCCGGCGTCAGCATCGGTGGCGGCGGGGTCGGTGCGGGCGCGCTTGCCCTCACCCAGAGCGGATCGCCGGCCTGGGTGGATCAGCACGGCGCCGTGACGATCACGGACTTCCGTGCGGTGCCCGGTGACACCGTCACCTACACGGCGAGTTTCGTGGTGACGGCTCAGGGCACCAACCTGCGGGCGAACCTGACGGTCGACAATGCCACCATCACCGGAGACCCGGCGTTGAAGGCCGCGATGGCCACCTCGGTGACCGCGACCTCCGGTGGTGCCTCACTCCCGTCGAACGCAGGCGGCGTGGTGATCACGCCGGCGCAGAACGGCAAGGTCGTCGACGTGAAGGTGGTCCTCGCCTTCAAGCCGGCAACCGCGGGCGCCACCGCTCAGTCCGCCCGGATCGACCTGTCCAACTTCAACGTCACTCTGAAGCAGGTGTAGACCCATGTCGAACAAGACCCGTTGGCTGGCATTTGGCGGAGCGGCGATCGTCGGCGTGGCGCTGATGTCGGCCCAGCAGACCGGTGCGCTGTGGAGCCAGACGCAGACCGTGGACGGCGGGACCATCCACTCGGGCATCCTTGACCTCTCGATCGGCGGCAGTGGGGTGAGCAACTACCCGTTCTCCGCGCTGGCCAAGGCGAACGGGGGGCCTGGAGACTACGCACAGGCGCCGGTCACCATCTACAACTCCGGCGACGTGCTGATGAAGTACCGGCTGCAGAATGCGGCCCAGTCCAATTCCGCTGTGCCACTGAACTTGACGATCTCCGCGGTGGCGAACGAGGCGGCCTGCCCGGCACAGGGCGCTCCGGCCGGGGCGACTCAGATCTACGACGGTCCGATGATCGGCGCCCAGGCGCCGACCGCCCCCCAGTGGCGTTCCGTCCAGCCCGGCGCCAGTGAGGTGCTGTGCCTGCGCGGCACCGTCGGTGCGGCCGCGCAGCCGAGCGCGAGTACCACCGCGACCTTCACGTTCGCGGCCGAATCTCGATGAGTCATGCAGTGCAGGTCGAAGAGCAGGACACGAGTGTGTGGGGGTGGGTCAAGAGCATCGTCTCGTGGCTGTTGCTCCTGGTGCTGGTCGCGATCCTCGCGCTGACGATCGTCATCCCCAGGCTCACCGGGTCGACGCCCTACACCGTGCTCACCGGTTCGATGGTGCCGACCTATCCGCCGGGAACCCTGATCGTGGTCAAGCCTCAGGACCCGGCAGCGCTGACGGCGGGCGACGCGATCACTTTCCAGAAGGAATCGGGGAACCCCGAGGTGGTCACTCACCGCATCATCATGGTGCGGCAGAACTCGCAGGGCGAGATCACCTACGTCACCCAGGGTGACGCCAATCCCTCGCCGGATACCAATCCTGTTGTTCCGGAGCAGGTACGGGGCAAGGTCTGGTACAGCGTGCCCTATATGGGTTACGTCAACAGCGTCATCACCGGCCAGCAGCGGGCGATGATGATCACGATCGTCGTCGGCGGCCTCTTCTGCTACGCCGGCTACATGTTCGTCGGCGCATTCCGGGACCGCAAGAACAAGAGCGACGATCCCGCCGCCGACGGCTCCGACACGTAAATCACTCCCCTGCAACTGGCGCCGCTGCTGCCAGTGCGACCGTAGTAAGAAGGGCAGATCCATGTCTCGTCATGAGGTTTCGAGTTCACCGTTGGGTATTGGTGCCCGGGCGCGGGCGTTGATGTCGGGGAGTAAGCCGCGGGCGGTGGCGTCGTTG
>NZ_JMLO01000056.1:0-4424 GCF_000686785.1 Rhodococcus sp. UNC363MFTsu5.1 | reverse complement strand
CCGGTCCGCGACCTCTTGCAGGATGTGCTCAGAGCGCGGGCGCTTGCTGACCGAGAGCGGAATGAACGCCTCACCGCCCGTCTCCGGCTCTGCCCACTGGATGTAGTTGGCTCGGGGCGACTGGATGAGGGCTTCGTCAGGGAGCTTCCCGTTGGCGAAGCTGCCGGCCATGATCGACCCCTCAGCCTGAGGCCGTGCACCGCCGTAGGGCAGCATCGGGTTCGAGGCCTGACCACTCACACCCGGCGCAGGAGTCGCACCATTGACGACGTCAAGGGATTCGACACCGACCGCACGAACGTTGACGAAGATCGTGCGTTCTCGATTGATCAAGTCGCCGATCTTCGTCTCGGCGTCCTCCGTCTTCGCGGTGACCAGGATGCCGTTCGGGGTGTGCGTGACCTCCATCCCGAGATCTTTGAGTCGCTGGATCGCCTCGGGACTGTTGTCCGAAATCAGGATGGACTTGTCATTCGGGATACCGGTGATCACAGCGTCACCCAAGGCCCGCATCATGACCTCGGAGTTCTGTGCAGCTTCACCCGCGGAGCGAACGTCCTCACGCATCGCCTGCAGCTTCGGACGACCGGCGTCGATGGTGTCGGCCATGCCGCGGAGGCTGTCCGCTGCGCCCAGGCCCTTCTCTCGGAAGTTGTCCAAGGCAGAGGCGACGCCTTCGAAGACCTCCGCATCGTCCTGCATGCCGGGGATGATGGACATGACCTTCGCGAGCCCACCGGACAAGGTGCCAAGGCCCTCGATCATCCCGCCCAAGGCAGTGGAGAACCCGCCAGTCAAACCGGCGAGCGCCCGAAGAGTGCCGGAGGTAAACCCGATGATCGCATCGAGCGTGACGAACCCGGCATCAGCAAGGTCAGTGAAGAACCCCATGAGCTCCGGCTTGTGCTCGGAGACACCGGTTGCGAGATCGGCAAGGACTGGCCCGAAAACCCCAGCGAGACCGACCTTGATTTCGTCCGCCGACGCAAGAATGGTCCGCTTGGCGGAGTCGAACGACGAGGCAGTGTTGGACGACATGATGTCGCCGGCCTTCTTCGCCTCGCCCGCGACATTGCCGAACTGCTTGGCGGCCGTATCGAGATTCAAGGCGAACGCAGCGCCCTGAATGTCCTCGAACTTCGTCCCAAACAAGGCGAGGGCAGCGGCGTTCCGCTCGGTCGGGTCCTTGATCGATTGAAGGCCACGCAGCGCATCCGCCATCGCATCGCGCGACGCCCGACCACCTTCGTTCATCGCCTTCGACCAGGCATCGGTATCAAGCTTGAGGAACTTGAACCCATCGGCCGCCGCCGCGGTGCCATCAGTGGCGCGGAGCTTGAACTCCTTCAGCGCGTCGATGACGACGTCGGTGTCCCGGGCACCGTTCTTGACGCCCTGCGCGACAAGCGCCCACCCCTCTGATCCCTCGAGTCCGAGCGCACGCAGTTGGGTGGAGTACTCATCGAAGGAGTCGAGTAGATCCTCGGACACATTGAGCGAGTTGCGTTGCGCAGATGCGAGGAAATCGAATGCTTCGGCGCCGTCTTTCGCGAGACCGTTTTTGATTGCCTGACCCGCTGACCGAGCAACTGCGGGCACGTCCTCGCCCATGAGTTCGGCGACGATGTTCAGTTGTTCGATCGTCTGCTTGAAGGTGTTGGTGTCCTCTTCGCCGGTGAGGACACCAGACTGGATTGCAGCGCGTGCGGCATCCATGTTGGCGGTGACGGATTCGCCCCAGCCGTTGGTGTAGGCGGCGCCGGCTGCGCGGCCGATGTCCTGGGCGGCCTTCTCGCTGATGCCGAGCTTCGCTTGGATTAGGTCCTGCGCCTTCTCTCGCTCCATGCCGTCAGAGATGGCCTTCATCAGAACCGCACCAGCAAGAAGGCCAACGGCGGTGACCCCCACGAGGCTGGCAGCGATGGGGCCGCCCTTGCCACCAAGGTCGCCAATCTTGCTGGAGAAGCCAGACAGGAAGTTGCCACCAGCGCCAGCGCCGGCGTTCTCCGACGCCTTCCCAGCCAGCCCCGAGAGCTTCGATGCCGCGCCCTGGGCGGCCTGGGTGATCCTGCCGACGTCATCGGCGGACCGCTTCGCGGACTGTCCGAGCTTGTCGACGTCGGATGCGCCGCGGCCCAGCTTCCCGACATCACGGCCCGCGTCCGCGACACTACGTCCGAGCTTGTCAGCACTGCGAGAGGCTCCGACGATGTTGGCGTCGATGTCCTGCATTGCCTTCCGAGTGAGCTGCTTGCCGTCGTTGAGTCCTTTGACAAGACCCGAGTCGTCGACAGTCAGATACGCAACGAGTTTTCCCACGTCAAGACTCATTCGCGGTCACCTCCTTGAGGGTTGTCCGCGAGTTCGCGGAGGGTTGTTAGCCGATCGCTGAGCAGGTTCCGCAGCGTCGCGATGGCATGGACCAGCACCGCAGCGTTCTCCTGGATCTGCTCGCCGGGGCCACCAAGCAGCACCCCTGTCGCGACGGCCTGTGTCGGCTTGTCGAGGGCGTCGTCGACACAGGCGAGCAGCCGCTCAACCTCATCAGCCGTGAAGCGGAACAGGCTGCGACTCACGTGATCCGGGTGAGTAAGTGGCGAGGACATCGAGAACGTTTCGGCGAGGTAGAAGGCTGTCGTCTTCGCTTCCTCGGCCGACATCGTGTCGAGCATCGCCCTTGCGCCATCGGCATCGTCCTGGCCGATAGCGGTCACCAATGCCTGAGCGTCGTAGTGGCCTGGATGGGCAGGCGGAAGGCTTGTCATGCAGCCCTCCTCGACTCGAGACCTCGATGTGCGGGGCAGCGCTGCGACTTGTGCCGCGTCAACTGCGCACAACGCGAGCCGTTGACGCCGATGCAGCGCCGACTGGGCGCCTTCCGCTTGTCTCGAACGATTGCGAAGTGGGTGGTGGTCATGAAGCCTCCTGGGCTACTGAGCTGGGAATGGTGGGTGACTCGCCTCTCAGTCGTGCGAGGCGCTCGGAGTGGCTGCGGCACTGTTTGCCCGCTAGAACGAGGTAAGGCAGTAGCTCCGTCTCGGGCTGTGTCTCGGCGAAACCAGCCAGACCGGCAGCAAGAGCGCGGTAGCGGCGCCGGTACGCCTCAGCCACAACCGCGCTGGCGTACTCGAGCAACGCCAGGTCCGATGCGCCTGACGTGACCGCGTCCATCAGTCGCTTGGACCGCTTCGCCGCACGGTCGGCCGTGACTCCACCGAGCCGGCGTAATTCCGCCTCGATGGTCACGGCGTCACATGGACGACCTGCCGCGTGAAGAGTCCGGGCGGTTCCGAGAATCTCGCGGATTGCCCAATCTTCAATGTCGTCATCGTCAACCGAATTAAGCACTGCTGCAACGGGTTTCGGAGATGAAATGAGCAGTGCCCCAAGGAAGAGCATTTCTGTTTGCGATGGCTGGCCAACGGCGCCGAGGGCGTCAGTGCTCACGCCACCTCCAACGGTGCCGTGCAGTCCAACGTGGGAGCCGTCATTGCGTTTGCAGCAGCAGGGGGGCCGGCTGCAATCGCATCGAACGCCGCGGCGATACCGGCGAGCAGATCGGGCACATCCTCGGCCAATACGCCCCGACCGCAGATGACGACTAGTCGGCTGACCGTTCCGTCTTCATTTGCGGCAACCTGCGCCTCGATGCTCACCGTGCCGTCATCGGCGGGTATCTCGGCTACATCGCGGACGAAGTTGATCACGCTCGCAACTGGTGCGGTAGTCTCGTTCATAGCGAATCTCGTTTCAGTGATGTGGACGGATTCCGGGCCTCGGCGCAAAGGTGTTGGAGCACCTGCCGAGGCTTCTTTCATTTCTCGGGTTGCGGCTTCGATCACGCAGCACTTCCACCACCGCGGCGGCTAGCAGACTCCTGTGCTGCGCACCACGCTTCGACCTCACTCCGGCGATACATGACCCGGCGGCCGAGCTTGAATGACGCGGGGCCCACGTTGGTCATCCGCCAGTACCGCAGCGTGTTCACCGAAATGCGCCTCTCGCGCGCCACATCGTCTGTCGTCATGAACTCCGACGTGGTCGCCTCATTTGCGGTCGACATCATCTTCACCCTTCCTGCGTCTTATGCAGTTGCGATCTGCAGCTGACGCAGATCAGAGTGCCATCACTTGTTCTGCGCGTCAAGCAGTGACAGACTGCGTCATATGCAGATCGCCAGAACCAACGCAATAGTCGGTGCACGAATCGCGGAACTGCGCGCAATTGCAGAGATGTCGCAGGCACAGCTCGCCCAGAAGCTGGCCAGCAAACTCGCGAAAGACAGCATCGACCCCACGACGATCACGCGACTTGAGCGCGGTTCACGACCGATCACAGTGGTCGAACTTGTCGCGCTCGCAGAGATTTTCGGGTTGCCGACCGAATCGCTCATACCCAAGACGCGAATCGTCGAACAGCACCTC
>NZ_JMLO01000055.1:0-5525 GCF_000686785.1 Rhodococcus sp. UNC363MFTsu5.1 | reverse complement strand
CCGGTTCTGTCGCGAACTTGCCGAGAAACGGGTCTCCATCAACGAGAGACCGGATCAGGTTCCCAACGAGGGTGGTCTTGCCGGCCTTGAACTGCGCAGAAAGCATGATGCGGCCGCCGACTGGGAAGAGCTCATCGATTCGGTACTTCGCGTCTTCATCGGGAATCGCCAGGAAGTCAGTCAGGGAGACCGGCGGTGTGATGGACGCGAGAGTCGAGGCATTCTTCAGCGCCAGTAGTCGACTCCGAGCTTCTTCCCTCACGAGGAGTTTGGAAAGTTCGCCTTGTACCTGGATTTCGTGAAGATCGCGGCGCTCGAGCGCAACCACTTCCGCGATGTGCGGCACGTCGCCGTAGGGATCGTTGCTTCCCTGCCATTGTCCCTGCTCTGCGTTAGCATTGGACGCAGAGTCAGCAGCTTGGTGGCAGTTGGTCTCATCGAAAGGCTCCTCGATGGTCCCGAGGGGCCTTTCCCCTTGCGCGGGGTTGCTCATGCGGCACCACCGTCACGGACGTCTGCGACCAGGAGGCTGTCGACTTCGTTGAGGTCGACGAAGACTCGCCCGCCTCTGCGGTATCGGGTGAGAAGTCCCCGGTTGAAGTAGTTGTGAATCGTCCGGGTGGTGCAGTCTGCGCGGCTGGCGCCTTCGCGGACTGAGGCAGGTTTGACGGGTAGACCCGTTCGAGGGTTGAGAGGCACGGGAGTTCCTTAAGGGCTCTGCGAGGGATGGGGGTGAACGCTGGTCCCGTGCGGGTCTCAGGTCTCGTACCGTGCGGTTCTCGACACACCCATGATTCCATGGTTAACGCTGTCTTTCAACACTATTCGGCCCTCTGCGTGTCGGTTTCGATGTCGTGTCCGTAGCCGGCGGCGCGAAGTAGCTCAGCCATCTGGGCGAGCGGCATCACAGCGAGCCATTCCCCCGGATCACCAAGTCCGCGGCGCTTGAGGACCAGCAGTGCATGGTCGGCGCGAGCTTCGTCCTTCTGCTCTCCGAGTTGGCGTAGCCATTCCGGCCAGGCGTAGGCGGCTCGGTCCTTGACCTGCACGGTGAGCCCTGGGGCGGGGTGCAGGTCACCAGCGTCGCGGGTGTATCCAGCTCGGGTGCGCTCACAGTGAGGAAAGCCGTTGGTGCGCAGAAAGTCCCGTACTGCTCGTTCGGCGCGGTCACCCTTGGTCTTGTTCGGGTTGGTCATGTCGTCACCATCCATCTGACTTGTCGCGGCCGGGTGCCCGTTGAAGTGCTTCGCGCAGCGGCCAGCATTGGGGCCGTGCGGGGATCTTGGTTCCGTTGCCGGTGGTCAGCCATTCGGTATCGGTCGCCAGGAATCGGTCTTCGCGGCCGTACCAGCCATTCCACGGCTTGTAGGGGTTGATCGTCGAGATGGCCTGCAGAAGCGCCATGGCGAGGTCGTCGTGGCCGGCCCGGTCGGGCACAGCTATTCGCATCTGTCCGCCGGTTAGTTGCTCGAATTCGAGTGCGTGCAGCTGCTTGAGCAGCTCGGGGTGACGAGGAAGGACGATGCGACCTTGCTGGAGCAGCACCTTGAGCAGACCGAACCCGCTCGCCTTGCGTCGATTGTCGGTGGTGACCCCGGTGACGAATGTGTACTCCCTGACCCGGCCGTAGCGGTCCGGCTGCCGTTCCTGGAGGTATTGCTGGTGGCTTTCGTGCATTGCGTTGCGCAGGCTCTCGGTCGGGTAGGCGCCGACCCCGTTTGTCTCTGAGACGAGTCGGATGGTGTTGTACTGGCCCGCCACCTCGACCACGCGTTTGATGAAGTCGGCGTACGGCATCCGGTAATGCGCTTCGAGATGCGGGATGAAATAGGTCAGCTCATCGCGGTTGTTTTCCCCGCAGTCATCGAGGACACCGAGCATGACGAGTGCGTTGGCGTCGCGCGCCATGCCCCAGTCGATGCCACCTGCCACCATCGGATGGCTGGCGGGGAGCTGGCCTGCGCCGAGGTACCCATGGCCAGCAACAGCCCCCTCGAGCTCGGCGGTGGAGAAGTAGGCGCCTGCGTCGTCGGTCCATTCGGCGAGGTACTCGCGGGAGAAGTAGTCGGCAGGCTCGCGGGCCTGGATCTCGGCCAATAGTTCCTTGTCGACCATCGGAGACGTCGAGGACGGCCAATGCCATGACTGGACCTGACCATCAGGGTTGGTCGTCCCACGGCGCCACAGTTGGCGGAAGAAGTGGTCGGCACTCCCCCATGGACTCGATGACAGGATGACCCGTGAGCCGGGGCGAGCGATGACGGACGGCTCAGCGGCTCGCCAGATTTCGGGGTCGACGAATCCGGCCTCATCGATGATGAGCAGGTCGACGGGCCAGCCACGGATCTGACGTTGTGAGGCGGGCACTGAGATGAGCCGTGAGCCGTTGGAAAGGGTGATCTGGGACTTGGAGTCGTCGAGGACAGATCCGCGCAGCAGCGGCGAAGCTGTGGCCATTGCGGCGCATTCCTCGAGCAGCCGGCGGGAGGCGGTCTCGCCTGCGGAGACGAGCAGCACCGTCGCGTTGCGCTTGGTGAACCCCTCGTGCAGTGCTGTGACAGCGAGGACTCGAGACTTGCCTACCTGGCGGCCAGCGCACATCACCCGGTAGCGGGCGAGGGAGCGAGCGAAGTCGAGCTGGTGATCCCAGAGCGGTTGTGCGAGGAGCTGATCGGCGAACTGTTCGACGGTGATGGCTTGGGCGGTGGTCAATTCTCCCCCTCAAGGGTGGGTGGCGTGGTCGAGGCCTTCTCTGCGTCTTCGCGTTGCTGCGTGAGGATCTGGGCAAGGTCGAGCTGGGTGGAGGCGATGTCTTTGCCGAGGCGCGCCTTGGACAGCGGGTCAAGGCCGAGGCGGGAGCGATGGTTCGCGGCCTGGGTGTCGATGCGGAGGCGATGCTTCTCGGCTGCGCTGACCTCGCCGGTCTCGGTGAAGGCGCCATGCTGGTCGACGTATGCGGTGAGCACCTCAAGCTGAGCCTCAGTGCGTGCATACGCGAGGACCGCAGGCTGCATCTCAGGGGCTTGCAGGTCCGGGCGTGACTGGCACACGGCATTGGCGATTTCGGCTGCGAGAGGGACGATCACGCGGTCGGAATGTGCTCCGTGCTTCTTCGCGACGTAGTTTCCCGGCTTGAAGGGTTCCCAGGAGTAGCCGCGGGCGGAGCCTTGGCTGACGATGTCTTGAGTCATGTGGTGGTCCTTCCGGGGCGGCCCCAGTCTCGGAAGACTGGGGCCGCCATGGGGAGTCGCTACGCTGCGTCCTCGCCTGCGTCGGGTTCGTCGCCGCCAGCGCCCTGGCTCAGGGCCAATTCCAGACCGATCGCCGTGTCGAGTCCGCTGCCGTTGCCGTTATCGAGGGCATCGATGTAGCGGTCGAACGCTGGCATGACCGAGTCGAGGGTGATCGCCGAGGCGATAGCAGCGGCGCCTTCAGGCCCCGCGAGCTCGGCGAAGCGTCCGGCCACGGCCCTCGTTACGGCAGAGGTGTCGACCTCCCTGTGCGCACCGACGAGCTTCCCGCCGTTGCGACCCGGCGTCTTGTGGACCTCGATCTGCATGCCGGCCAGGCCGCTGTCACCTTGACCGGGCAGGTTCGCCTGCATCCACGCGGGAGCGAAGCGCTCGGCGCCGAGGACGGCATCAGCATCCGCGTTGCGCAGAGCCGCCTTGAGGCTGCGCCCCTTCTCGAGCTGAGGCAGAACGACGTTGCGCCACGCCTGCTCAGTCCGAACAAGGTCGGTGGGGTTGTTCGGGTCGAACTGGGGGCGCGCCTTCGCGGCCTGGCGCTGGGTCTCGCGGGCGACCGCAGCGGCCGCCTCCTTGATTGCTGCGAACTGCGGTGCGTAGCGCCGGGTGTATTCCTTCCGCCAGCTCGCGACGTGCTCAGCCCGCTCGCTGGGCGTCATCAGCACGTCCGCCTTGGCCTTGGCCACGACCTCGTCGAGCTTGGACTGGCGCTCCTGCTTGAGCTCGCGGGCCTTCTTCTGCAAATCCTTGATGGTGTTCACGGTTGCCTCCTCCTAGTTGTGCAGGTCGTAGATGCAGTTGGGGTTCTCGAGGTTCGGCCAGCCGAAGCCCGTCGGGGGCGTCGGCCAGCCCGGCCCCTGCGGGACGAGCGGCGGGAGCGGCTGCGGGTTAGCCCCGTCCTGCGGGGGAATCGCGCTCACAAGGGCACCGTCGTTTGCACGGATGCGGTGCTTGACGGAGCCGTAGATCTTCTTGCCTTCGGGGTCGAGGTAGATGCCCTGCGGGGTGAGCCTCGACCCTCCGCGCATGACGTAGTCGCCCGTCTCGGTGTCGTAGTGGGTGCCGAAGGCGGGGTGTGCCTGTTCGGGATTGCTACTCATGGTGTTCTCCTGGGTGTTGTTGGTGTGCTGGATGTTTCGGGTTAAGGCGGGTCATCGGGTCCAGGTCATCGTCATGGCGTTGCACCTCCGAACTGCGCAAGCAGTCTCTTGTTGAGCTCCTCGAACCTTCGGAGCTGTTCCTGGTCGCTGGATACGGTGACGTGGTTTTCGATCTGCACGCCGGGTCGCCATGACTGCTGCGCGCCCTGGGTGATGCCATCGACGGTTTGCTGCGCGGCGCCTGCTACCTCAGGTGAGAGCAGTGCTCCGAGGAAGCCGCCGGGCTTGGGGATGCCCCAGGCTTCGGCGAGGTCAGGCCCGGCCTGTTGCGCCCAGTCGGAGAGCCGTTGCTGTGGCGTCGGCGGGGCTGTGAACGACGTCGCGGGTGCAGGCGCCGAACTGCGGCTACCGCCCCCGCCGCCACCCGAGGGTGATGGTGCGGGCTTGGCTGTTACCTCCGCGGAGGCACCGGACGGCCAGTTGGTGACAAACACCCGCTGCCCATCCGTGGAGAGGTTGATGCCAGAGTCGGTCGTCCCCGACTTGGATCCGTCGAGCTTCCGTTGCAGGTCGAGGCGGCGACTGCGCGCCTTCTCCTGGTCTGCGCCCGAGGCGTTCAGCTCCTCCTGTAGCGCCTGGTCGATCGCCTTCTGGATGTCCTCGGTCGAGGGATCATCACCGGAGCGGCCGCCGGATGCGCCGGGCCAGTGCCACACCATCGGGAAGTCCCGAGCACCGTCAGCGCCGCCGCCGTACTGGATTCCGTTGGAGCCGTCGGACTCGACGTTGGTTCCGAAGAGAGTGCCGGCCATGTGCCCGTTCTCCCCGACTCCGCCGTTCGTTCCGATGGAGAAACCGTCCGGGTCATACCCAGGCGCCCAACCCATCGACGCGAAATCGGAGTCGGTGGTGAAGCGGACAGACTGGCCGGTGCCCGCGTTGAAGATGTCGGAGAGATGTCCGGAGCAGTCATCGAGGGTGCCGTACCCGTAGGGGCGACCCGCCTTTGATCGTGCCCGACCCTGTGCCGCCGCGGCGTCGAAGATGCCGCCGTTGTCCATCTTCACCAGACCGAAGCCAAACCGGTCCGCGACCTCTTGCAGGATGTGCTCAGAGCGCGGGCGCTTGCTGACCGAGAGCGGAATGAACGCCTCACCGCCCGTCTCCGGCTCTGCCC
>NZ_JMLO01000054.1:0-6474 GCF_000686785.1 Rhodococcus sp. UNC363MFTsu5.1 | reverse complement strand
GCTCGCCGACGCCGCGGCGGCCGTCTGCGCATCGATCTCGCGGTACGACACGTGCACCGTCGTCTCGGTGATGCCGTACATGTTCACCAACGTCGGAGCGGTGTCCGGATGCCGGTCGTACCAATCACTCAGGCGACGCAGCTCGAGCGCCTCGCCACCGAAAACCACGTACCGCAGGTACAGCTCCGCCCCGGACTGCCGGTCGGCCTCGGCCAACTGGTAGAACGCCGACGGCGTCTGGTTGAGCACCGTCACCCGCTCCCGCGCCAGCAGCTCGAGGAACTGCTCCGGCGAACGCGAGGTGTAGTAGTCGACGACCACCAGCGTGCCGCCGTACAGCAGCGGACCCCACAGCTCCCACACCGAGAAGTCGAACGCGTACGAGTGGAACATCGTCCACACATCGGACTCGTCGAACCCGAACCGGTCCTCGGTGTTCGACATGAGGCGACCGACGGTCCGGTGCGGAACCTGCACACCCTTCGGACGACCGGTCGAACCCGACGTGTAGATCACGTACGCGACATTGTCCGGCCGCAGCGGAGAACGACGGTCCGTATCCGAGATCGCCGCGGCCGAGACCGCGTCCAGTGCCACGACGTCCAGCTCGATCACCGGCAGCGCGGAGGGCAGCGCCATCTCGCGACCGGTCCAGGTCACCACGCACACCGGCGCCGCATCGGAGAGCATGTAGTCGATGCGGTCGGCCGGGTAGGTCGGGTCGACGGGGAGGTACCCACCGCCTGCCTTGAGCACGGCCACCAACGCGACCACCAGGTCAGCGGATCGCGGCAGCGCCACCGCCACCAGCGACTCCGGCCCAACCCCTGCCTCGATCAGTACCCGGGCCAGGCGGTTCGCCCGCTCGTCGAGCTCCCGGTAGGTCAGCGACACACCCTCGAACCGCACCGCGACCGAGTCGGCGCGGCGGGCCGCGACCGCCTCGAACCCTGCCACCAGCGTCCGCTCGACACCGGAGTCGATACCGGACGAGTTCCACTGCGACAGAACGCATTCACGCTCGGCCGCACCGAGCAGGTCGATGTCGCCGACGGGCGCCGCCGGATCGGCCACGATCGCGGTGAGGACCCCGACGAAGCGGCGCTCGAACTCGCGAATCGTCTCCGCGTCGAACAGATCGGTCGCGTAGGTCAGCTCGGCGGCCAGACCGGCCGCCCCGGAATCGTCGCCGGTCGACTCGGTCAGGTTCAGCTGCAGGTCGAACTTGGAGATCTGCTCGTCGTACTCGAGTGCGCGGATGTTGAGGCCCGGCAGTTCCAGTTCCGTGCGGGCCTGGTTCTGCAGGGAGAGGACCACCTGGAACAGCGGGTGCCGCGCCTGCGAGCGCGCGGGGCTGAGCACCTCAACCAATCGCTCGAACGGCACGTCCGCGTTCCCGTACGCAGCCACATCGGTTTCCCGCGCCCGCGAGAGGATCTCGGTGAACGAGCGATCCGTGTCCACCTCGGTGCGGAGCACCAGCGTGTTGACGAACATGCCGACCAGGTCGTCCAGCGCGGCCTCGCCTCGTCCGGCCACCGGCGCACCGATCGCGATGTCCGACGTGCCTGACAACCGGGCCAGCAACACCGACAACGCCGCATGCACAACCATGAACAGCGTCGCGCCCTGCTCACTCGCCAGCCCACTCAACGATCGATGCAGGTCGGCATCGATCGAGAAGCGATGCATCGCACCGCGGTACGACGCCACCGCCGGACGCGGCCGATCGCTCGGCAGATCCAGCTGATCCGGCAACCCGGCCAGCGCACCGGTCCAGTACCCCAGCTGCGCCGACACCACCGACGCCGGATCCTCCTCGGACCCGAGCACCTCGCGCTGCCACACCGCATAATCCGCGTACTGCACCGGCAACGGCGACCACACCGGCTCGACACCGGCAGCCCGCGCCACATACGCGGCCATCACGTCGCGGGCGAGCGGTGCCATCGACCAGCCGTCCGCGCTGATGTGGTGCACGACCATCGCCAGCACGTGCTCGGTTGCGGAGGTCTGCATCAGCACCACCCGCAGCGGAACCTGCTCGGTCACGTCGAACCCGACCGAGAAGAACTCGGCGAGCGAACCGAACAGGTCGCCCTCCTCCACCGCGACGGGCGCGAGCGTCGGCGCCACCCCATCGGCCGCGAGGACCACCTGGTGTGCGCCCGACTCGGCGTCCGGGTAGATCGTCCGCAGCGCCTCGTGGCGCCCGATCACGTCCGCGACGGCCAGTTCGAGCGCGTCGACGTCCAGCTCGCCCGACATCGCGATCGCGAGAGGCAGGTTGTACGCCACCGACTCCGGGTCGAAGCGGTTGAGGAACCACATCCTCTGCTGGGCGGGCGACAGCGGAACGCGATCGGGACGCTCGCCCGCGGTCAGTGCCGTCCTGCGCTCGCCGAGGAACGACTCGGCGCGCGCGGCGAGCGCGGAGACGGTCGGCGACTCGAACAGCGCCCGTACCGGGATGGTCGAGTCGAGCGCGGCCCCCAGCCGTGCGGTCACCTGGGTGCCGATCAGCGAGTTGCCGCCGAGCTCGAAGAAGTCGTCGTCGACACCGACCCGCTCGAGTCCCAGCACCTCGGCGAACACCTCGGCGACGATGGTCTCGAACCGCGTCGACGGGGCACGGAAGGCTCGGAGCTCGAAAACAGGTTCCGGCAAGGCCTTTCGGTCGAGCTTGCCGACCGGGGTCAACGGAATCGCGTCGAGGACCATGATCGACGACGGCACCATGTGCGCGGGCAGGACCTGCGCGGCGGCCTCCCTGATCACGGCGACATCGAGGTCGACTCCGTCGGCCCCGCACAGGTAGGACACCAGCGAGGTTGCACCCCCGGCGCCCTGGTGACCGATGGTCACCGCGAAGTCCACCCCGGGCTGCGCCGCCAGCACGGCGTCGATCTCACCGAGTTCGATCCGGAACCCCCGGACCTTCACCTGGAAGTCCGACCGGCCCAGGTACTCGATCTCCCGGTCCGCAGTCCAGCGCGCCATGTCGCCGGTGCGGTACATCCGCTGTCCCGGCGCCCCGAACGGGTTGGCCACGAAACGCTCGGACGTCAGATCGGGACGACCACGGTAGGCTCGCGCCAGGCCGGGTCCGGACACGTACAACTCTCCGACCACACCGGCGGGCACCGGGTGCAGCCGGCCGTCGAGCACGAGCGCGCCGAGGCCGGCGACCGGTCCGCCGATCGTGACCAGGTCGCCTGCCGACAGCACGCCGGTGCTGGTTGCGAGAACCGTCGACTCGGTCGGACCGTAGGCGTTGATGAAGCGGCGACCCACCGACCACCGCGCCATCAGCTCGGGCGGGCAGGCCTCACCCGCCACCATCAGCGTCGCGAGGTCGTCGAGCCCGCTCGGATCCACCGTCGCGAGCGCGCCAGGAGTGATCATCGCGTGGGTGACCCGCTGATCGCGCAGCAGCTCGGCGAGCTCGACGCCACCGAACACACCGGGCGGGACGATCACCATGGTCGCCGCCGACCCGAAGGCCATCAGCGCCTCGTAGACCGCGACGTCGAAGCTCGGCGAGGCCACGTGCAGCGAACGCGAACTCGGCGCCAGGCGGTAGTGCACCTTCTGGTGCTCGACGACGTTCATGAGTCCCAGGTGGGTGACGACGACGCCCTTGGGACGACCGGTCGACCCCGAGGTGTAGATGACGTAGGCCGGGTGCTCGAGCCTAAGCGGAGCGGTCCGGTCGGCGTTCGACACCGGAGCGGGTGAGTAGTCCGCGCTGCGCCGAACGAGTTCGGCATCATCGAGCGCCAACCAGCGCAGCGCACCGGGCAGCCGGCCCGCGAACTCCCCGAGCGTCACACCGATCACCGCACCGGAGTCGGACACCATGTGCGCGACGCGCTCGGCGGGGTAGTTCGGGTCGACCGGCACGAACGCGGCACCGGCCTTCGCCACTGCCCAGACCGCGAGCACTGATTCGATCGATCGGGTGATCGCCACGGCCACCGTGGATTCCGGACCGGCGCCCTCGGCGATCAGGACACGCGCCAGGCGTGAGGACCGCTCGTCGAGCTCGCGGTAGGTCAGCTCCCGTCCACCCGCTCCCACCAGGGCGATCGCGTCGGGGTCCACGACGGCGGCCGCCGCGAAGATCTGGTCCATCGTCTGCGGCGCGGGCAGGTCCGACGGCACGGAGGGCAGCACGCCACCCCATCGGTCGGAGAAGTCCGCACGCTCGCTGGGGTCGAGGATCTCGACGTCACCGACCGGTGCGCCGGGATCGGCGAGGACGGCATCGAGGATGCGGACGAAGCGCTCGGCGAATCCGTTGACCGTCGACTCGTCGAAAAGGTCCTTCGCATAGATGAACTCGGCGGCAACACCGGTCCTGGCAGCGCCGGTGTCGAGCGACCGATCCGCGATCGTCAGCTGCAGGTCGAACTTCGACACGTCCACGCGGACCTCGTCGGCCGACACCGTCAGGCCGGGCAGCTCGACCTCGGCCCTGTCCATGTTCTCGAAAGACAGCACCACCTGGAAGAGCGGGTGGCGGGCGGTCGATCGGGCCGGGTTGAGCACCTGCACGAGGCGTTCGAACGGCACGTCGGCATGGCCGAACGCGGCGAGATCCTCGTCGCGCACCCGGGTCAGCAGGTCCGCGAACGAGGTGTTCGGGTCCACCTCGGTCCTCAGCACCAGCGTGTTGACGAACATGCCGATGAGGTCGTCCAGCGCCTGCTCGCCACGTCCGGCGACCACGGTGCCCACCGCGATGTCCGAGGTGCCGCTCAGCCGCGAGAGCAGCACGCTCAGCGCGGCGTGGGTCACCATGAACGGCGTGACTCCCCGCGCGCGGGCGAATCCACCGAGCGCCTCATAGGTGGCCGCCGGGATCTCGAAACCGAGCCGACCGCCCTCGAAGGACTGGATGGCCGGGCGCGGGCGGTCCGCCGGCAGGTCGAGCTGATCGGGAAGCCCGGCGAGGCGCGTCCGCCAGAAGTCGATCTGCTTGGCCGACAACGAATCCTGATCGTCCTCGGAGCCCAGCAGTTCGCGCTGCCACAGGGTGTAGTCGGCGTACTGGACCGGCAGCGGCGCCCAGGCAGGCACCTCGCCCTCGCGACGGGCCGTGTAGGCGGCCACGACATCCCTGGCGAACACTGCCAGGGAGACGCCGTCGGCGGCGATGTGGTGCACCACCATCGCGACAGCGAACTCGGAACGCTCCTCGGTCGCCGCGGCTCCGGTCACCTCGAACACGCGGATGCGAATCGGGATCTGGGTCGTGACGTCGAAACCGACCCCGGCGAACTGGGCCAGCTGCTGCGGCAGGTCGTCCTCCGTGACCGGTTCGGCAGCGGTGGACAGATCGATCTCGTGGGTGGGGACGAGGACCTGATGCGCCCCGTGCTCGGAGTCGGGAAACACCGTGCGCAGGGACTCGTGGCGTTCGAGGACGTCGGCCAGCGCCGACGCCAATGCCGCCGCGTCCACCCGGCCGGCCAGTCGCACCACGAAGGGCAGGTTGTACGTGGGAGCGGACGGGTCGTACTGGTTGAGGAACCACATGCGCTGCTGCGCAAGCGAAAGCGGCATCACCTCGGGCCGCTGGCGGGCCACCAGCTCGAGCCGGGCATCTGCCGAATCCGACAATGCCTCGACCCGCGCGGCCAGGCCGAGCACCGTCGGTGCCTCGAACAACGTCCGCACCCCGAGCCGGACACCGAACGCCGCTCCGACGCGGGAGACGACCTGGTTGGCGACGAGCGAGTCGCCGCCGAGCTCGAAGAAGCTGTCGTCGATCCCGACCCGGCCGAGGCCGAGCACGTCGGCAAAGATCCCGGCCACGATCTCCTCGGAGAGGCTGCGGGGCGCGCGGAACACGGCGTCGCGGGGCGCGAAGGTGGGGACCGGCAGTGCCTTGCGGTCCAGCTTTCCGGATGCGTTCAGCGGGAACGCCTCGAGGACCACGACGGACGGCACCATGTACGACGGAAGCACCGCCGCGACCCCGGTCTCGAGCTCCTCGACGTCCACGACCGCACCCGCGGCCGGCACCACGTAGGCCACCAGCCGCTCGCCCGCACCCGAGTCTGCGCGCACCATGGCCACCGACTGCGCCACCCGCTCGTCGGCGAGCAGGGCCGCCTCGATCTCACCGAGCTCGATCCGCAGACCACGCAACTTCACCTGGAAGTCAGTGCGACCGATGTACTCCAGCTCGCCGTCCGGCCGCCACGTGACCAGGTCGCCGGTCCGGTACATCCGCGCACCCGAGACACCGAACGGATTCGCCACAAACCGATCCGACGTCAGATCACTACGACCCACATACCCCCTCGCAAGTTGCACACCCGCCAGGTACAACTCACCCGGCACCCCCACCGGCACCGGCCGCAACCGCGAATCCAACACGAACACCTGCGTGTTCCACACCGGCGCACCAATCGGCACCGACACCTCATCCGCGGCCGTGACCTCATGGAACGTCACATCCACCGC
>NZ_JMLO01000053.1:0-6672 GCF_000686785.1 Rhodococcus sp. UNC363MFTsu5.1 | reverse complement strand
AAAGTCGATGCAGACTTCAGTATATCGTTGGCGCGCTTGAGTTCTCGATTCTCAGCCCGGAGCTTGCGGAGTTCCTCGGCCATGTCGCTGGTCACTCCGGGGCGCTTCCCTGCGTCGACCTGATCGCGACGAACCCAGTTCAGCAAGGTCTGTGCCGAACCGATGCCCAACTTGGCGGCCACCGACTCGATCGCTGCCCACTCCGACGAGTACTCGCCGCGCACCTCGGCGACCATTCGCACCGCCCGCTCACGCAGCTCGGCCGGGTACTTCCTCGAACCTGACATGACTCCATCCTTCACAAGAGATGAAGTCTCCGGACTCACCGGGGCGATTCAGTTGTGCGCAATGCTCCAATTGCTGGTGCAACTGCAGCTTCTTCGATCTCGGATGTGGATTCTTGCAGTTGTACAAATGCAACGGTACGTGTGGCTAGCCTGAATCTGCCGGGATTGGAGTGAGTTCTGGCCTCTCGGTTTGCTTGGGGTCGTGGTTTGGTACCCACCATGGATGGGTGCCGACATAGCGGGGTGACGGCTGTGTGGCCGCGACCCCAAGCAGGCACCTCGGCGGGTGTTTTGTGATGGTGTTGAGCCACAATCTGTTTCGACGCCATCACGCAGCGGTCATGACGAGAACAACGGGGACCGGGCGCCCTCATAGCCTCGCGCTCAGTGTCGGTGATCGGCTCCGATAGCTGTGGAAGCCAAGGGCCGCTCCGCACAGTGCAATGTCACTCGTTGGTCAACAGGCCTCTCGGTTGTCCGCTCGCTGGGTGCCCGCTACCCGCCGATACGAGCAACCGATCCACCACGCCTGGAGTCGATTGACCTGACGAAGACCACCGATGAGGACAAGTCCGTAGCCTGTGAAGGTCGCGGGGGAAGTAGAGCGGTCTGCATGATGGGGGAGGAAAGCGTGATCGAGGCACACCGATTGACCAAACGTTACGGGTCAACGCTTGCTGTCGATGATTTGTCGTTCACTGCGCGAGCGGGTCGGGTCACTGCGCTCCTTGGTCGTAGTGGGGCAGGGAAATCGACCACCTTGCGGATGTTGCTGGGACTCGATCACCCCACCAGCGGCCGCGCGCTCATCGGCGGGCGCCCTTTTCGGGACCTGGAACGGCCGTCCACAGAGGTGGGGGCGATTCTCGATGCAGGCTGGATATATCGGTACCGGTCTGCCCGCACGCATCTACGCTGGGTGGCACTGACCGGTAGGGTCTCTCTGCGGTGTGTGGACGCGGTGTTGGAGCAGGTCGACCTGGCCTATGCGGCGGACGAGCGGATCGATAGCTTCTCCGGCGGGATGCTGCAACGGCTCGGTGTGGCGTCGGCGCTTCTTGGAGACCCGTCAATGGTGGTGGCCGACGCGCCCTTCGATGATCGCGGGCAAGGAGATATCGCCTGGATCCGAGGGGTGCTCGCACAGTGCGCCCGCGAGGGCCGCACGGTATTGGTGTCCGGTCGTTCAGTCCCTGAGATCGCGGTACTCGCCGACGACCTGATAGTTGTAGATCACGGTCGCCTTGTCGCGCGGTGCACGACCGACGAGTTCATCGCACAGGCGGGCGGCGGCATGTTGAAGGTGCGATCGCCGCAACTGTCGAAGCTCGAAGATGCGCTGCGCGCCAAGGGAATACCAACGTTCAGCAGCCCCGACCAGCACGTCGAGTCTGAGGCAGAGCAGGCACCGAGCCTGTTGGTCGCAGCCGCCAACCGCCGCGAGGTGGGGGCGATCGCCGCGGTACTTGAACTCGAGCTCTCGGAGGTCGCGACGTCCAACAGCACACTGGAGGACGCGTTTATGAATCTGGTCAGCGGCGCTGACGGCACGACCGCCCGTGACTGACATGCGAGGGCGAACCTCAGAAACGGAAGGGGTGCACATGCTCGCCGCGGAACTCGTCAAACTGGTCTCCATGCGATCGACGCGGTGGTGCGGCGCCCTGATCGTGGTCTTGGCGTGCAGTTGGGCCGTGGTGTGGGCGGGAATACACCGCAGGGCAACCGATCTGAGCATGCCCGAGTTCGCGGACAACATGCGAGCATCAGTCAACAACACACAGGCCGGCTGCGTCGCTGGCCTTGTGGTCGTCATGATCATGGCGGTCCTCGCGGCGACCACCGAATACCTAACTGGAACAATCAAACTCACATTCATGGCGGGTTCTAGTCGCGGCAAGGTGGTGTTCGCCAAGACAGCTGCCGTCGCTCTTTTGGCCGGGCTGATCGGCGAAGGCACCGCCTGGCTCGCCTACGGAACTGCCAAGCTGGTCAATCCCAGCGGCGTCGCGTCCATCACCACAGGTGCGCAGTTGCGCGCAGTCGCTGGGGTCGGGCTGGTCTACCTGGTCGGTGCTGCGATGGCAGTTGCAGTTGGGATGCTCATCAAGAACACCGTCGCCGCGGTAGCCCTCATCGTGCTCTACCCATTGCTCATCGAGAACGCCGTCCCCGCCATACCCGCCATCGGAGCCGTCGTCGAACCATGGCTGCCCTTCGCGGTAGCCCTGCACTTCCTGTTCGACAGCACCCCCGAGTCGCTCGAGTCCGCCGCGATCCTTCCGGGCTGGTGGGCGTTCGCCTATCTCACAATGATCGCCACCGTCCTCACTGCGACAGCGTCGATAGTGATCACGAAACGCGACGCATAGACCGCTCCGCAACCGGGCCGGAGCGGCGCCCAGCGGGGACCATCAACGACGGTCTCCGACAGGATGGATCCATGACGCGGCGACGAGTACTGGTTCTTAGTACCGTTCTGGTGCTGGCCCTGGTGGCTGGGATTGCGGTCTGGTGGCTCGTACGTGACACCGACGAGCTACGGCAACCAGACAACCCGTCCGCCGCGATCGCCCGGCTGGAGCGGGAGCTGCCGGGCGTGCTGGCCGAGGCGAGGGTGCCTGCGGCCGCGGTGGCTTTGGTCGTTGATGGGCGGCCGTCGTACGTTCGCGGTTTCGGCGAGCAGAACGGTCGTCCGGTCGACGAGGGCACGATCTTTCAGGCCGGTTCGATCTCCAAGACGGTTGCCGCGGCGGCCCTGGTGCGCCGGTTCGCCGGCCAGCTCGATATGCCGGTGCTCGACCGTTTGCAGGGTTGGGCGCTGCCACCCGGCGGTCCGGATCCGGCTGCGATCACGTTGCGGACGCTGCTCAGCCACACCGCCGGCATCAACGTGCCCGGCTATCTGGGAACAGCGCAGCCGGCGGCGGCGACGGTCGACTCGTTGCTCGGACGCGCTGGTTCCGAGCCGGTCCGCCAGTCCGAGAAGCCCGGCCGCTACCGCTACAGCGGTGGCGGTTACACGATCGCTCAGCTGTACGCGGAGTCGGTCACCGGTGCCCCGCTGCCGGAGGTGATCGAGGACGAGGTGCTCGCTCCGCTGGGCATGAACAGGAGTGGCTATGCCTGCGGGCCGGAGGTGATCGCCGGCCACGATCAAGATGGCCGGCCGATGCCGCGATATCGCTATGCCGAATCCGCCGCCGCCGGTCTGTGTACCTCGGTCGATGATCTTGGTCGGTTCGCTGCCTGGCTGTCCTCCGAAGATCCGGTTGCGGTCCAACTTCGTCAACCGGTCGCCGGCACCGACGGTGCGTACGGCCTCGGCATAGAGCTCGACGGCCCAGAGATGGTCGGCCACCTAGGTGTCAACCGTGGCTACTACGCCCGCCTCCTGATCAATCCCAGCCAGCGCTTCGGCGTTGCTGTGGTGACCAATGGTGATCACGGTGACCGGGTGGTGGCCCGCGTCCTCAAGATCATCGCCGAGTCCTGATCCGGAGAAATCTGCGCCGACAGCTCGCGGATGTGCGCGGTACCGCCACTTTGGCACGTTGGCTGGTCGAGAGGGTGATCAGCAGGCATCCCCGCGCCGCATTCCTGGTGCTGCAGGTCCGATCAGCGGGCGGAGGCGAAGGCCATGCCTACGTCGAGATGAGCGAGCATTGACCGAATCCAAGCCCTGACTAACAGCAAAGAACTGCCAATTCCTCACGGGTACAACGTCATCGATGCCAGCCCTCCCGTGATCTACTCCAAAGTGCTCAGTCTTTTGACTAAGCAACCAATACAGGGAGGGGAGAACGTGAAGGTGATGAGAATGCTGGCTACCGCCGCGGTGGCGACCGCCTTGGTGGCTTCGTTAGGTGGGGCCGTTGCCACTGCGGATCCGATCGGTCCGGCAGCGGGCGACGTTTCTCCTGGTACGCCGGCAGAGCCCACTGCGAAGGAAGTGCAGGCGGATCCTGGGGGTCAGGGTTTCGAAAGTCCTGTGAAGCCAGAAGAGGTTCCTGGTCAACGAGTGAATCAGGCTCCTCCGCTGCCTCCCGGCATGGCTCCGTTCGGTGCCAATACAGGCGGATGTGCCATCCTTTGGCTCACAACGGGCACTATCGGGTTTCACGCAGTTGGCGGACAGAATACTAGTTGCGGTTGGGGGATCTGGGGGCATATTCAGATGTGGGGCCCAGGCTTCATGATCGACGGACCTACGGCCTCGGGTCCGACAGCGATCCGTGACGGAATTGGCCACGGCACTGTTTGTGCTCGACTATGGGAAGATCATGGCGGCGGCTGGTACACAGATAGGGGTACTGCCTGCGGAAACGTGTAGGCCACCGAGTGCACTATGTGGGTGATGCCGCCTTATCTCAAGGGCGGCATCACCCACAGCTCGGATCGAACATCGCACTCTTTGGGAGCGGAAGCCGTGACTCTGGCCTGGATGACCACCTTGGTGATCGTAGTGCCCTATCTCGCATTCGGATCAATGACAGCGGTTGGCGAATTTCGAAGGGTTGGAAGACTTCCCGCGGCCGTGGCCGCTGGAATTCTCTTTCCCTTCTTCTGGATCGCCTGGTATGTCCGTGATCGGCCGCGCAAGGGCCGATGATTGGTGAATCCAGATTGCTCGCCCGCAGCGCTTGGCTCCCTGCATTCTCACTGGCGTGAAATACATAGGGCTACAACGCCTCTAGCTTGCATTCCGGGTTCGAAGTGCATGAAGCCGATCGGTGCTGGCGTGGTGGGGACCTGATCCGTGGTTACGGCGGCCGTGCCACACCAGCCAGCCGCCGCCCCGGTGGCAGTTGACGGCCGTTCAATTTCGACGGGCTGCCTGGCTGTCACGGAGCAGCCAGCGAGACAGGGGGAGGCCAATGAACGAGCTGCCACCGATGCGGGGACTGCCCCCACTTCAGTTGACTCGTTGGGTGGAGAGATTCAAGCCGCGTGTGCGGCCTGACTGATTGTCTCAAACTCGACCGGCGTGAGCCTGCCGAGGCGCCGCTGGCGGCGCTTGCGGTGATAGGTCTTCTCGATCCAGATCACGATCGCCAACCGCAATTCCTCACGGGTCGACCACCGCTTCCGGTCGAGGACGTTCTTCTGCAGCAGGGCGAAGAACGACTCCATGGCGGCATTGTCGCCACATGCTCCGACCCGGCCCATGGAGCCCTGTAATCCGTTGAGGAACAGTTCATGAACGAATCCTCGAGATCGGAATTGACTCCCGCGGTCGGAGTGAACAATGGTCCCGGACGGGGTCCGTTGCTCGACTGCGTTCCGCAAGGCGGACATGGCCAGCGAGGCCTTCATCCGGGAGTCGATCGAGTAGCCGACGATTCTGTTCGAGTACAGGTCCTTGATCGCGCAGAGGTAGAGCTTGCCTTCGTCGGTGCGGTGTTCGGTGATGTCGGTCAGCCAGACCTCGTTGGGCCGGTTTGCGGTGAACTGGCGGTCGACGAGGTCGTCGTGAACGGGCGGGCCGGCCTTCCTGTTCAGGCCCTTCTTCTTCGCGAACACCGACCAGATGCGCTCCTGTGAGCACAGCCTGGCGACGCGGTTCTCGCCTGCGGCAATTCCCCGGCCGGGTAGTTCGTCGGCGATGAAGCGGTAACCGAAGGCGGGATCGTCGGCGTGGATCTCGCGCGCAGCGTTGATCAGATGCGCGTCGTCCCAATCACGTTGCGTGACTGGATCTTTCTTCCACTTGTAGAACGCTTGGGCGGAGAATCCGAGAACCCGGCAGGTCACCGTGACGGGCACTCCGTCAGCAGCGAGGTCGAGGACCAGCGGGAACATCATTTTGGGTTGACGTCCCGGGACAGGTAGGCGACGGCACGGCGCATGACCTCGGCCTCTTGCTCGAGGAGCTTGATCCGTTTGCGCGCTTCCCGCAGCTCTGCGGATTCGTCGGAACCCGAGGTCTTCGCTCCAGCGTTGATGCGTCCTCGCGGTCGGCGATCTTCAGCCAGCGGTGCAGGCACCCTTCGGAGATTCCGAAGTCCTTGGCGATCTGACGCCGTGAGGCCTCGCCCTTGCGGGCGACGGCGATGACGTCGCGACGGAACTCCTCGGGGAACGGCTTCGGCATGGGGACATCCTTCCATCGTGAGGAGTGGTCCTCACAGATCAGATGTCAACCAAACCGGGGGCAGTCCCAAATTGCCAACTACGGTGACCGTTCACAGGGGGGGGTGTGAACCGTCATCGCAGTTGTCATTTCCCGGCGCTCTGACCTGCGGTGTGACAACTAGCGTGACGACGACAGGGCGCGATCGTCGTCATCGAAGTTGGCATTTGTTCGGAGATACTGCTTTGCCAAACGAACTGTGCCGCGTAGCCGAATGATGGCGCCCGGAGGCGCACTATGGCCAGTTCGCTC
>NZ_JMLO01000052.1:0-7989 GCF_000686785.1 Rhodococcus sp. UNC363MFTsu5.1 | reverse complement strand
CCGGAAGTAGTAGGACACCAGGTCTTGAGCCTTCGTGGTCTTGGAGTCCTTGTAGTGGTAGACCTTGCCGCCCCGAATCCCCGTCCGGTGGCGAGCCTTTGACGTGGGCTCGACCGGGATGGTGAACCGAACGTCAGGCACTACGGGGATCGTCGTCACAGGTCGTACTCCTGGTCTGCGTGAAGGTCGTGGGTGTGGTCGGCGTCGTCCCAGTTGTGGGCTGTTCCGTCGCAGCCGGTTTCGTGGATGCTGTCCCAGGTGCCGCAGTCGCAGGCGTGGACGATGGGGTAGGCGCTCACAGCAGCTCCTCCCCCGTCTCGTCGAACATGGCGTCGCAGTCGGTGCACCACATGAAGTGGCCGAAGCTGTCGCGGTAACCGGCCTGCAAGTCGAGGTGCTCGCAGGACTGCTGCGGCCGCGTGTCGACGTACTCGCCGCAGTCCACGATGGCGCTCATAGCCGAATCTCCTGCCCGCAGTGAGAGCAAGGCGCGGTGTTGAAGTCGTCGGACTTCTCAAGGCGATCAGCCTCCGCGTACAGCTCAGCGAACACATCTCCTGCGTCGATGCCACGGTCGTTCATCCAGTCCGCGAACCGATGCAACTCGTCGGCGGTGTACGGGGCGCTCACGACTGCGCTCCCACCGTGTACGCGATGCTGATGCAGACGAAGCCGTATCCGACGCCCAGCAACGCCACCAGGGCGCACACGAGGAGGCTCAGGAGCTTGCTCATGCCGCCACCTCCGCCGGGATCTCACGGCCATCGGCCTGCCACTCAGCGACCAGCTCAGCGTGAATCGGCGTCGGCACAATCCCACGAAGCGCCGAAACAGCCGTCACACGAATCAGATTGGGTTCCATCAAGGTTCCTTCCGAGAGATGGAGATAGAAGCCCGTTGCGCCGGGCTGTGTTCACACACTAACACAAGAGTGTGCGCACACACTCCACATTGAGCGCGCAAACACCAACACAGGCGCGAGCGCGGAATTACGGCAGGTCAGAGCCTCATTCGTGCGAGGCATGGGATTTTGCGTGCTTGGTCGTTGCGTGTGTTGACGCAGGCGCCTCCGGCGGGTTCTTTGCAGGTGGGGCAGTCGTGGTTGATGGCGTTGTTGATGTCGTATGCGGCCCAGACGGGGTCACCGTCGGCTCCTGCGATGGGGAGGCCGCCGAGCTGGGTGTCGGGTGTTGTGGTGGCGGTGATGGGTGTGAGTCCTGTTGTGATGCCTCGCTTTGCCCGCTCATCGTGCTCTCGGCGCATCGCGGTGTCCTGCCGTGACTGGCGGGCTAGGCGGATGAGTTCGCCGATGCTGAGGCGCCCTCCGGGGGTTCCGGCGTAGAACGTGGTGACGGCGTTGAGGAGGTCGGCTCGGTCGAGGTTGTATTTCTGGATCGCTTCGGCCCATGCGGCTGTGCGTCCGTCGTCCTCGTGGCCGAAGTAGTCGTCGAAGACGGCGGCTCGGGCGAAGACCATTCCGGTGGCGATGAGCGTTTCGTCGGTGGCGTCGATGCTGGTGATGGTCATGCGTTTCTCCTGGCTTGGATGAGGCGTTCGGCGGAGGCGAGGTGCCCGAGGGCTTTGGTGGTGGGTTTGCCTTGCCCGGACGGAGCTGAGGCTTTGGCGCCGGCTTTGTGGACGAACGCGGCGATCTGGGTGGGGCTGAACGAGTCGGATGCTTCCCAGGCTCGGATGCCGTTGGCGACTTGCTGGCCGGGGATGCCCTGTGCGATGAGTGGCGTGATGGCGTCTTCGATTTGGGCGAAGGTCTTTTGGTCGATCGGTGTTGCGGATGCCTGGACGTAGTCGTGCATGAAGGCGTGGACGGCGGGGAATCGGGCGGTGGCGTTCGCCGCGTCGATGGCTTGTAGTCCGCGTCGGCGCTTCGCGGGCGCGTTACTTACGTGAGGGGGGGTACTTAGGTGAGTAGATAGTTCTTTCTCTTCCTCTACCTCTACCTCTGCTTGGTTTTGCTTGAGCGTCTGCTTAAGCGGATCGCAAGCAGCTGCTTGACCTTCGCTTGCCTCTTCCGGGTCCGGCTTGGGGTAGCTGGCGTTGGCTGCGCGGGCCTTTCCACCCTTGCTACCTGCGGCTTTCTTCGCTGCGGTGGCCGCTTCGATGTCGGCTCTGGTCTGCTGATGCTCGGCGTAGTCCGGAAAAAACACGCCAGAATTTGGTAGTGCCGCACCAGTTTTCTGCCGAAATTCTGCCGCGATTTTGTCGAAATCCTGTCGCGATTCTGTCGCTAAGTTGATTCCGACGCGGCTCTGCTCGACTGCTTCCCGGTTCCGCTTGGTGTCCATCTTTCGCCAGACGGCAGCGTCGATGACGCCGTCGGTCTTGTAGTTGCGGCAGTACATGAGAGCTTCGACGATGAGCCAGCATTGCCCTTTGGTGAGGGCTGCGAGCTTGGGGTGGTCGGGCATGTCGACGGCGAGGGTGATGTAGATGCGCTTGTCCTTGGGCATCTCAGGCCGCCTTCCGTGCGTCGTGGCGGGCCACGAGGGCGTCGATCAGGGTGGTGCCGCAGAGGGATTCGGCGGTCATCTGCGCTTCGATGGTGGCGTTGAGGTAGAGCTCGGCGAGAGCGTCGGCGGGGATGCTGATGCGGCCGTGCAGCGCGGGGCCTTCGGCCCATGCAGTGAGTGCGGTCGCGGGGATTTCGATCCGGTGCCGGCGGCCTGGCGTGGGCAGGGGGTCCACGTCGATGATCCAGCCGGTTTCGGTTGCCGCGGTGATGGTGACGAGCACCCCCGGGGCGTAGGTGCCCCAGGGGGTTTCGACGGCGGCGGTGAGCGCTTGCACAGTGCCGATGGGGTCGGGCGGTGGGATCATGCACTCACCGCCCGACGCTCAGCGATGGAGGCGATTGCTTTCCTGGCCTCGGTCCGGCCGGTTTCGCTGTTGGGGATCGCGTATCCGGCGCGGATGTGGCCGCGGGTGTGCTGCCAGTGGTCGAAAGCGTCCTGGGCGCAGTCAGGGATGACGCGGCAGCCGGCGCAGCGGGCTCGGGCTGCGGGCCGTCTGGCTTGTGCGCCGGGGAGGTTCGCGGTCTCGTAGAGGGCGATGTCCTGCCCGAAGCACTTGGCGTCCTTGCGCCAGGCGTAGGGGGTGTTCATGCTGCTGCCCTCCGTCGGGCATTGTCGGTGGCCTTCCAGTCGCGGCACGGTTCGCAACGGCATCCGTCCTTGTTGTAGGCGGTTGCGCCGCCGTGCTGTGGGGCCGCTGGGGCGTAGGCGCGGCCGTCGCGGAGTTCGCGGTCGAGGAAGCGGCGAGCTCGCCACGCCTTGCGGCGCAGCGCCTCCCGCTCGTCACCCTCGGACTGCTCGAAGGCGTCGAGGACAGCACGGAACTGGACGGCGTCGGCGCAGACCTCGCACAGATCACCGGAGCCGGTGAGGTACAGGTGGCTGTAGGCGCCGCCTCCGCGGGTAGTCACGGCACGCATCCCGCCGCACTGGGCGCAGGCCGTCGGGGTGGGCGGCTTCGTGGACCGCTGGGTGAGGTTGACGGCGTTGTCGCTGCGGCGGCGGGTGGCCCGCTTCTGCGAGTCGAGGTTCGGTTCCGGCTTGCGCCGGTTCTGCACAGGCCGGACACGGGGTTTGACCGGCTCGTATCCGATGGGTTCGGCGAGGATGGCCGCGGCAAGCGGCGAGAGGACGATGGGCTTGGCGACCTCACGGGCGGCGAGGCGGAGTTCGCGGCGGCAGGGCGGGCAAGTGCCGCAGACGCATTCGGTCACTGGGGTCCTCCGATCCAGAGGCGGTTTCGGTTTCCGTGGCGGGTGTGGCGGGCCGGCGCGATGTAGCCGACGGGGGTGATGCGCTGCCGCTTCGACGCGTTGAGGAACAAGGCGGGGAGGACGTTGGGGTTCCCCTCCCCCGCCGACGCCGGGATGAGGGCCCGGACGGTGTCGGCGGAGAAGGGGACGGCGCCGCGGATGCAGGCGTCGAGCGCGGCTTGGGCGTGCTCGAGGTAGCGGCTGTGCGGTGTGGTTGCGGCTGCGATGCAGTCGTCAGCGGTGAGGGTCACTGGTTCTCCTCGGAGATTCGGACATAGATCGGCTGCCGCTGCGGGCAAACGAGGGACGAGTCGTACTCGGGACAGCAAGTCACCGACCTGCTCACGTTCTTGTTCTCTCGCCATCCGCGCTTGTTCTTGTGGCTCCACTCGCGGTGGTGGGTGATGCGCCCGTATGGCGGGGTCGAGAGGAGGGGGTGCTCGCAGTACCACCCGACGTGCCGGAATCCGTCGAGCTGCTTTACCTCGGCGTTGATCACGTCCGCCTTGGCTCGGGGCGCTTCCCAGAGAGGAGGAGGGTTCCAGCCGAGTGCCTTGGTGATGTGCTCGTATGCCTCGTTGGCTCGCTCACCCGCGAGCTCGGCGAGGTAGTCGCGAAGTTCCTTGTAGCTCATGCCCAGGCCTCCGGGGTGGCATAGAAGGGGAGCTCGATGGGGTGGCCGGTGAGGAGTGCGCAGACGATGGCCTGCCACTGCGCGGTCACGCGACCACCTCAAGGAAGGCTTCGAGGTCGTCCCAGGCGTCACGCCAGGTGGCGAACACTGCCATCGGACGCGGGGAGGCTGGCGAGACGTACACACCCCATTCGCCTGCGCCGATCTTCGCGATCCGCCATCTCGTGGTCAGGCTCAGCCGCGTCATGCGACCACCTCGGCTGTGTCGAGGGTCTGCTGCTCCGGCTCGGTGGACTGCTTTCGTCCTCGCATCGGCCAGTCGCCGTTGACATCCGAGGCATCCTTGCCTTGGCGGCGGAGGTACTCCGCGAAGTCATCCTGGCGGGCTGCGTGCCATTCGGCCTGCGACTGCATGATGTCGAGCCCAGCCAGCGCGGAGTACTTGCGCGGCAACTTCCAGGCGAGCCTGGCCGCGGCGAGTGCATCGCCATCGGCGGAGTGTGCGCCATCGAGACGCACGTCGTAGTGCTCGCAGACAGCGGCGAGGGTCCGCTTGCCCTTGCGGTACGGGTCCATTGCTCGGTCGATGACGAATGGGTCGATCACCAGGCCGGGCTCAAGGGGCGGGTAACCGAGCCGCACCCCCTCGCGGTCCATGAGGGTCAGGTCGTAGGCGGCGTTGAACACCACGACCGTGTGGCCGGCTTCCCATGCCGCGGTGAGGGCCTGGCGGATCTCGTGGTAGCCCTCGGTGTAGTTCTGGCCGTGTTCGCGGGCGTGCTCGGTGGTGATGCCGTGTACCGCGGTCGCGCCTTCGGGGATGCCCTGCTGCGGGTTGAGAAGCCAGTTCTGCCCGGAGTGCTCGCGCCCGTTGATGAGCGCGATGTGGGCGGTGACGATGCGGGCGTTGGTTGGGATCGGCCCGGTGGTTTCGAGGTCGAACGCGGCCATGGGTGCGGTGGTCCAGTTCATTCTGCTGCCTCCTGCTGGAAGAGTTCGGTCGGCGCGTCGGGCGCGGGATCGGGGGCGGTTTCGGGTTCCGGCGCAGGTGTGTTGAGGTCTGCGAGGCGTGCCGTGATGCGCTCGCTCACGGTCTTGCGGCCCTGCGAGCCCTCCGGCAGGGTCGCCGCCTGGTTCCAGATCGCCTTCAATGCGTCCTTCGTGTCGGCGGCTTCGATGCCGGCGAGGAGGCTGTCGAGATCGACGACGACATCCGGCTGCTCCTCGGGTAGCGGCTCGACGACGTACGGTGCGCGCTTGCCTCGGGTCACCGTGAGCGCCAACGTGAGGCGCTTGTCGATGTGGGACAGGTGGCTGATGCGGATGCCGCCGACCTCCTGGCCGCCGAACCGCACCGATGCGTCGCGGTACAGGGTCATCCGTCGTCCGACGTACGCCGATGCCTCTGCGCCCCATGCGGCGACGAGGATGCGTCGCACTGTCTTGGATGGGCGGAACGGGCGGCCCGGGAACTCGACGAGGTGGATGTTGACCGGCTGCTCGGACGAGCCCTTGCTGACGCTTTCGATCTGGACGGTCCGCGGACCGCTGAGGAGATCTTCGGCGTTGAGCTGGTCGGACTTGGGGGCGATGGTTTCTGTGATGTCCATGGCTAGATCACCATTTCCAGTTCGATCGTTCGTTCAGTAGCGGGAAGGCCGGCGACCGACTCCTCGTAGAGGCGGATCATCTCGGCGGCGTTCTCTTCCAAGGCGCGGACTGCGGAGTTGATGGCGTCGAACCAGCGCTGATCCGGGAAGACGCGCTTCACCCAGAGAGGCATCCCGCCGCAGTAGGAGACGTAGTCGATCCAGTCGCGGCCGGACACAAGCAGCCCGCATTGAAGCTGCGGCATGTTCTCGATCGGCGGATGCCCGGAAAGGATGGTTTCCAGGTGGATCTTCTGTCGGCGGGACTTGATCTCGATCAGTCCGTCGTCGCCGACGAGCCCGTCCGGGGAGTATCCAATCTTGACGCCCTGGTCTTCGCGGATCATGAAGCCGGTCTCAGTGACTGGCGCGTAGTGCTCGGCGTACACGTCGCGGGCTAGCGGTTCGTCCTCGATGCCGCGGAGCATGTCGTCGCTGATGTACGTCGGATCGGTCCATCCAGTGATGCGTTCGGCTGCAAGAAGTGCAGTCAGGCCACGTGATTCCGTGTTGCTTGCCGTCTGGAGGGTCTTCGCTGTGACGAGCTTCCCAACGGCGGAGGCGGTGACGATGCCTCGGCGCTGGTCGTGCCACTCGTCCGTTCCCTGCGTGATGCTGGGGAATTCGGTGAGGGTCATCGGACTTCCTTTCGAGGCCAGAAGATGAAGGCAAAGAACGCCAGGATTGGGAGGGTGGTGATCGCGTGAGAGCCAGCGATCAGCCAGAAGCCGGTCACAGGAACCCGCTCGGCGGGAGCGAATCGATCAGCCCGTCCGTGACCATCGAAAGCTCCTGGGCAGTCAGGCCCTCGTAGTTGGCCCGGTAGGTGCCCTTAGCCCTCAGGCTCGGGTAGTGGAAGTCAAAGAAGTCGTCGAAGCGGTCCAGCTCCTCAGTGAGCGACGCGTCGAGCGGGTTACACTGTGCGGGCATCTGCGTTTCCTTCCGATTGGTGGGTGCCTGGCCGTCCGGTTGCGCCCGGGCGGCCGCTCTCTTTTCAGGCAGCATTGAGCGCGTCGACTGCAGCAGTCAGGGCCGCGTAAACCGCTGGCATCTGGTCGATGTCGATCGCGTGGCTGCCAATGAGGACCAGCCGCTGGGCATCCGAGACCTGGGCGCTGATCTCGACACTGTGATCGTTGGCCGTTTGGATGTCGGCGATGTGCCTGATCCAGTCGCGTGGGCTGCTCATGCCGCCACGTCCTCGATGCCGACTCCGACGAGGTCGAAGAGGTTTGTGAACAGGACCCCGATGCGGAGTTCGTCGGCGCTGAGGCCGACCATCTCGGCGGCCAACTCAAGACGCGCCGGGCTGACATCAAGAACAGTGGTGCCGACGAAGGCTCTGACGAGTCCAGCGATCAACTTCTCGCCTGGGTCAATGAAGCCGTTGAGGGTTCGGGACAGCGTGGATCGTTCCATTCCCATGGCGTCGCCGAGCTTCTGCTGTGTGGTCATGCCCGACAGCTGCCGGTACTCGGCGAGCCGTTCTCGCTTGAGCTTGATTTCAGCTCCCATATCAACTCCTAGTGTGTGCGCACTCGCTGGTGCTTGTGTGCGGTCACACAACCATAGCGCCTACTGTGCGTGCGCGCAACATGCGTGGGTGCACACGCTCACCGTGCGCGCACAGAAATTTTTCACTATCTGGAATCTCAACTCGGCATTTGGGATATCCGCTGCTCTACCTGGGAAACAACAAGCGTGTAAGTCAAGTGCCTGCTACTCGTGTGCACACGCACACCGTGTTGCCCCAGCGTTTGGCGCGTTATCGTGGCCAAATGACGCAGTTTTCAGACTGGGTAGACCGACTGTCACGAGAGCGCGGCTACGAGTCCGACTTAGCAGCCGCACAAGCAATCGGCGTATCTCATGCAGTACTTGCACGATGGAGAACCGCCAAGGAGCCGCCATCGGGCGGCAGCGTG
>NZ_JMLO01000051.1:0-8401 GCF_000686785.1 Rhodococcus sp. UNC363MFTsu5.1 | reverse complement strand
GGCAACGCCTCACCCGAAGCGAACACCCGCCGCAACGACGACGCCTCCACCACCGACGGCTCCGCCACGAACACCGCCAACATCGACGGCACAAAATGCGCCGTCGACACCGACTCCTCCGCAATCACCCGAGCCAGATACACCGGATCCCGATGCCCATCCGGCACCGCGATCACCATCCGAGCACCAACCTGCAACGGCCAGAACAACTCCCACACCGACACATCGAACGTCACCGGAGTCTTCTGCAACACCACATCATCAGCAGTCAGCCCGTACTCGCCCTGCATCCACACCAAACGATTCACGATCGCCGCATGCGACACAGCCACACCCTTGGGCCGACCCGTCGACCCCGACGTGAAGATCACATACGCCGTATTCGACGGCACCAACGGCGCCAACCGATCCACATCCGACACCGGCCCACCATCGACCCCGGACAGATCCAACGCATCGATCAACAGGACAGAACTATCCCCCGCAGCCGTGAACCCATCCCGCGACGTCGACAGCACACACGCAGGCGCCGCGGTCTCGAGGATGTTCCCAATCCGATCCGCCGGCTGATCCGGATCCACCGGCACATACGCACCACCGGCCTTGACCACCGCATACACACCGACCAACAGATCGACCGACCGACGCATCGCCAACGCAACCAACGACTCCGGACCCACACCAACCGAAATCAGATACCGCGCAAGACGATTCACCCGAACATCGAACTCCGCATAAGTCACCGACTCACCATCGAACGACAACGCGACCGAACCCGGCGACCGCAAAACCTGAGCGTCGAACAGATCGACCAGTGTCTGCGGCACCACCGGATGCGCGGTGGCGTTCCACTCGCCCAGGATCATCTCGCGACCCGACTCTCCGACCAGGTCGATGTCGCCGACCGGGCACTGCGGGTCGGCTGCCATGGCGTCGAGAATCCGGGCGAACCGATGCGCGAATCCGTCCACGGTCGACCGGTCGAACAGATCCGTCGCGTACCCGAAGGAGACCGACAGTCCGCCCGCGTCCGCCTGTTCCGCGACCGTCACCTGCAGGTCGAACTTCGCCACTTCGACCGGCACGCCGACCCCCGTGACGTGCAGACCCGGCAGCTCCAGGTCCGGCTGCTCGATGTTCTGGTACGACAGCATCACCTGGAAGAGGGGGTGCCTCGACATGGACCGCTCCGGATTCAGCACCTCCACCACGCGCTCGAACGGCACCTCCGCGTGCCCGAACGCCCCCAGATCCGATTCACGCACGCGCGCCAGTAGTGCCGTCGAGGAGTCCGCCCCCTCGACCGGCGTCCGCAGCACCAGGGTGTTGACGAACATGCCGACCAGATCGTCCAATTCGGCCTCGCCGCGACCGGCCACTGGTGTGCCGACCGCGATATCGGAGGTGCCGCTGAGCCTGCTCAACAACACTGCGAGACCCGCGTGCACCGCCATGAACAGGGAGGCGTTGTGCTCTGCGGCCCAATCGGAAAGGGCATCTCGGGTGCCCTCGCCGATGC
Organism: Rhodococcus sp. UNC363MFTsu5.1; assembly: GCF_000686785.1. NCBI lineage: Bacteria > Bacillati > Actinomycetota > Actinomycetes > Mycobacteriales > Nocardiaceae > Rhodococcus > Rhodococcus sp. UNC363MFTsu5.1. The sequence continues at coordinate 6,882 of NZ_JMLO01000051.1, read as the reverse complement.
TGATGTCCACCCGGGCACCCGCGTGCGTCCGGACCGCCGGACGCGGACGATCCGACGGCAGATCCAGCTGTGCCGGCAGCCCGGACAGCGCGCCGCGCCAGTACCCGAGCTGCCGCGCCGCCAGCGACGAGGCATCGGACTCGTCACCGAGAACCTCGCGCTGCCACAACGCGAAGTCGGCGTACTGCACGGCCAGCGGCGACCACACCGGTACCTCGCCCCTCGTCCGCGCGACATAGGCGGTCATGGCATCGCGCGTCAGCGGCCCCATCGAGAAGCCGTCAGCACCGATGTGATGCACCACGATCGCCAGCACGTGCTCGGTCGAGGCCTCCTCCGGGCATTCCACGCCCGCATCCCCTTGGCATTCCGCAGGCTCCACGCCTGCGACCCGGAACAGTGCCGCCTGCACCGGAACCTCGGCCGCCACGTCGAAACCCGCTGTGACGAGGTCGGCCACCCGATCGGACAGGTCGCCTGTCGACACCTCGATCGGCACCAGGTCCGGGACCACCCATGCCGCGGGGACGATCACCTGCGCCGGACCGTCGCTCGACTCCGGGTACATCGTGCGCAACGACTCGTGCCGTTCGAACACGTCGCGAACCGCGGCACGCAAGGCCGTCACGTCGAGCGCACCGGACAGCCGCACCACGACCGGGATGTTGTTCACGGCCGACCCCGGATCGAACCGGTTCAGGAACCACATCCGCTGCTGTGCCGGCGACAGCGGAATACGATCCGGGCGCGGCCCGGCCACCAACACCGCGCGCGCCGTGCCGGAGTCCCGCTCGATCCGCACCGCGAGCGCCGCCACCGTCGGGGACTCGAACAACAGGCGAACCGGAACCGTGACGCCCAGTGCAGAACCCAGACGCGCCGCCACCCGAGTCGCGATCAGCGAGTTCCCGCCGAGGTCGAAGAAGTTGTCGTCCAACCCGACTCGCGGAAGGCCGAGCACCTCCGAGATCGTCCCCGCGACGATCTCCTCTACCGGCGTCGACGGCGCGCGGAACGCCGTCGACACGAACTCCGGCACGGGCAGCGCACCGCGGTCGAGCTTCCCGTTCACCGTCAACGGGATCGCGTCCAGCACCGTCACCACCGACGGAACCATGTGCGCGGGCAGGGACCTGGCTGCGAACGCGGTCAACTGCTCGGGGTCCGCCGACTCCCCCGCCGTGGCCACCACGTACGCGGCCAGCACCGTCGCCCCCGACGGGGCCGGCCTGCCCACCGTCACCGCGAAGTCCACCGACGGGTGCGCGGTCAACGCCGCGTCGATCTCACCGAGTTCGATGCGGAAGCCACGGATCTTCACCTGGTAGTCGCCGCGTCCGATGTACTCGAGCTCCAGATCCGACGGCCTACCCCCTGCCGCGGGGGCGAGCCACCGCACCATGTCGCCCGTCCGGTACATCCGTGCACCGGTCGACGAGAACGGGTTCGCCACAAAGCGATCCGCTGTCAGACCCGATCGGTTGTGATAGCCCCGCGCCATCGCCGGACCCGCGACGTACAGTTCGCCGACCACCCCGACCGGCACTGGACGAAGCCGCCGATCGAGCACCATCGCGGTCACGCCGCGGATCGGGCCGCCGATTGTCACCGCCCCGCCGGGGGCGAGCGCGGCACTGGCCGACACCATGACGGTCATCTCGGTCGGCCCGTACGCGTTGTACAGGCCCCGATCCGCACCCCAGCGAGTCACCAGGTCCGCGCTCAGCGCCTCGCCGCCCATCACGACCACCCGCAGCGAATCGAGACCGTCTGGCGCGAGCGCGGTTGCAGCGGACGGGGTGATGAAGGCATGTGTGACCCGCTGCCGATCGATGATGTCCGCCAGCTCACCGCCCCCGTAGACGCCAGGGGGGACGATCACCAGCGCCGCGCCTGCCGCCGTCGCCATCAGGATCTCGAGGATGGACGCGTCGAAACTCGGTGACGAGGAGTGCAGCACCCGCGACGAGGCCGTCACCGAGTACCGCTGCCGCTGCTCGAGGGCGAAGCCGGCGATGCCCTGGTGCGTGACCACCACGCCCTTGGGTACCCCGGTCGAGCCGGAGGTGTAGATCATGTACGCCGGCTGGGCCGGGTGTGTGACACCGCACCTGTCCCGGTCGCCGACCGGCGCCGTCGAGAGCGCCGCCCACTCCAGCGCGACGGCCTCGTCGTCGAGCGTCACCCAGTTCGCGTCTGGCAACCCGGCCACGTGCGCGGCCAGGGTGAGGCCGACCGCCGCCCCCGAATCGGCGAGCATGTGCCCGAGGCGGTCGACCGGGTAGGCTGGGTCCATCGGCACGACGGCGGCGCCGGCCTTGGCCACCGCCCAGAGCGCCAGCATCGACTCGACCGATCGGGGCATGGCGACCGCGACGAACGACTCCGGACCGATGCCACGCGCGATCAGCAAGCGCGCCAGGGCGTTCGAGCGGGCATCGAGCTCGCCGTAGGCCACGGTGCGGGATCCGAACTCCAGTGCAGGCGCCGTCGGCTCGGCGACGGCCGTCGACAACAGCTCGGCGAGGGTGACCGGCGGCTCCGCGGTGCGGCCCGCGACCGGACACAGCGCCGCGCGCTCCCGGGCGTCCATCACCTCGATGTCACCGATCGGGGCCGATGGATCCTGCGCCACCGCGTGGAGCAGCAGAACGAACCGTGCGGCGAGGATGCGCACGGTCGACTCGTCGAAGAGGTCCGTGGCATAGACGAAGGTGCCCGCGATCCCCGATCGGTCGGCCCGTTCCCCCAGCGAGAGCTGCAGATCGTATTTCGCGTACGCGATCCCTGGATCGACCTCGCTCACCACCAGACCGGGCAACTCCAGTACCGCGGGCTCAGCATTTTCCAGCGCGAGCACGACCTGGAAGATCGGCGAGTGCGCTGTGGACCGTTCCGGCGCAAGGACCTCCACGAGTCGCTCGAAGGGCACCTCCGCGTGTGCCAGCGCGCCGATGTCCGATTCCCTTGTGCTGCGGAGTAACTCGGCGAACGACACCGACTGGTCCAGCACGGTTCGCAGGGCGAGCGTGTTGACGAACATCCCAACCAGGTCGTCGAGTACGTGCTCCCCGCGGCCTGCCGTCGGCGTGCCGATGACGATGTCGTCGGTGCCCGAGACCTTCGACAGCAGCAGGGCGAAGGCGGCGTGCAGGGTGGTGAACATGGTCGCCTCATGCTCGCGGGACAACGCCGACAAGCGGCGGTGCAGGTCCCGCCCGACCTCGAACTCGACCCGCCCACCCTCGAGCGAGGCGGCGGCCGGGCGTGGGCGGTCGGTGGGGAGCGGCAGCAGGTCGGGGATGCCGGACAGCTCCTCGAGCCAGTACCGGACCTGGCGGGAGAGAAGGGATTCCGGGTCCTCTTCGCTGCCGAGTAACTCGCGCTGCCAAATCGAGTAGTCCGCGTACTGCACAGGGAGCGGCTCCGGGTCATGCCTGCCGCCCGCCACCACGCTCGTATAGGCGGCCACCACCTCACGCGCGAGCGGCGCCATCGAGACGCCGTCGGCCGCGATGTGGTGCAGTAGGAACAGCAGCACGTGCTCGCCCCGACTCAGTTCGAACAGTCGCACCCGCACCGGGGCCTGGATCGTCACGTCGAATCCGGCCGCCGCCTGCTCGATGAGCCTGCCGCGCAGATCCGCCTCGTCCGCAACCCGAATCGGATGGAGATCCACATCGACCCCGGCAACCGGGATCACCACCTGCCGGGGACCATCGCCGTCGTCCGGGAACACCGTGCGCAGCGACTCGTGCCTGCCCAACACGCTGAGGACCGAGGTCCGCAGCGCCTCGTGGTCGAGTTCTCCGGCCAGCCGGATCCCGAGCGGGAGGTTGTATGCGGGCGATGAGGTGTCGAACTGGTTGATGAACCACATCCGGGCCTGCGCGAGTGACAGCGGAACCCGATCAGGGCGCGGCCCGGCGACCAGTTCGGGCCGACGGCGTGCGCCATCGGCCCGAGCCGACGCCAGGGCGGCCAGCCCGGCGACGGTCGGCGCGTCGAACACTTCTCGCAGGCTCACGTCGCTGCCGAGTGCCGCGTTGACCCGGGCCACCACTCGCGCCGCGGACAGCGAGTTGCCGCCGTGATCGAAGAAGGAGTCCAGGGCTGCCACCCGTTCGACCCCGAGGATCTCGCCGAAGATCCGCGCGACCACCACCTCGGCCAGGGTCGACGGCTCGCCGTGCTCGCCGGGTGCGGATTCGAAGTCCGGCCTGGGCAGCGACTTCCGATCGAGCTTGCCGTGCACCGTGATCGGAAACTCAGCGAGCGTCAGCACGGTGATCGGCACCATGTACTCGGGCAGTGAGCGGCCCAGGAACGCGCGCAACTCATCGCTGTCGACCGACTCCCCGACGGCGGCGACCGTGTAGCCGACCAGCTGCTGATTTCCTGGCACGTCCTCCCGGACCAGCGCGACCGCCTGCGCCACCGACGGGTGCGCGAGCATCGCGGATTCGATCTCCCCGAGTTCGATCCGGAAACCACGGATCTTCACCTGGAAGTCCGTGCGCCCCAGGTACTCCAGGCTCCCATCCGCCCGACGGCGCACCTCGTCTCCCGAGCGGTACATCAGCTCCCCGGGAAGACCCCGCGGGTTTGCCACGAACCTCGCCGCCGTGAGATCGGAGCGCCCGAGATAGCCGCGAGCCAGTTGGGGACCCGCGAGGTACAGCTCGCCCGCGATTCCTGCCGGCAGCTCGCGGAGACGACGATCCAAGACATAGTCCTGCAACCCGGCGTATGCCCGACCGACGGGCACCCGGTCTGCGTCCTCGTCCGCAGCGGTGGTTTCGTGCCTGGTGCCGGACACCGTGAACTCGGTCGGCCCGTATTCGTTGTTCACCCGGGCACGCAGGGCGCCGCGTACCTCCGCCAGCAACCTGGGCGACATCTCCTCACCGCCACTGAACACCTCGCGCAGGGAGATGGCTTCACCGGGTTTCAGCGAGGACACGAACACCTGGAGCATCGAGGGAACGAAATGCATCACGGTGATGCCGTGCCGGTCGATGGCCTCGGCGAGATAGCGAGGATCCCGGTGGCCCTCGGGATCCGCCAGTACCAGCCTGGCTCCCGACGCCAGCGTCCACCACAGCTCACGCACAGAGGCGTCGAAGGTCACGGGCGTCTTCTGGAGCACCCGGTCGTGCGCTCCGAGTTCGTACAGCGCCTGCCTGCGCTCGATGAGCCCGACCACCGCAGAATGGGGAACCGTCACGCCCTTCGGCCGTCCGGTCGAACCCGAGGTGAAGATGACGTACGCGGGATTGGCCGGTCGCAACGGCCGAAGCCGGTCGATGTCCGTGATCTGGTCCGCGGAGAACCCCGCGGTGTCGGTCGAGTCCAGGTCGATCACGATCGTGCCTGCCGGCCAGATCATCTCCTCCCGCGACCGGGTCAGCACGCAGACCGGGGCCGCAGTCGCGAGCACATCCGCGACCCGTTCCTCCGGATGATCGGGGTCGATCGGAACATAGGCGCCGCCTGCCTTGACGATGGCGTACATCGCCACGATCATCTCCAGGGACCGACGAAACCCGAGCCCAACCGTTGTCTCCGGCCCCACACCTCGGGCGATGAGGAGCCGGGCGAGTCGGTTCACCCGTCCGTCGAACTCCGCGTACGTCCACGCGACGCCGTCGAACTCCAGTGCGGTCGCGTTCGGTGTCCGCCCCACCTGCGCGTCGAACACCGCGACCAACGTCCGGTCGATCTGGGCGTCGGGACCGCCGTGCTCGGGCTGGAGGGCTCGTACGTCGTCCCTGATCCGATCGAGGACGGCACCGACCCCACCCTCGGCACCCACGATCGTCGGAACGAGTCCGGTGAGAACCACGGCCACGACGGCATCGGCATCCATGCCTCGATCCGCCAACGCCCCTGCCAGCAGCTGCAGGCGATCGTCGAGCTCCCGATAGGTCACCGACACATCGCCGACACGCGCGACGACACCGCCGGGGCGAGCCTTCGCCAGCGCGGCGATCGACCGGGGGAAATCCGACAAAACGTACTCCGAAGCTATCGAGCCAAAGCCACGCCGATCCCCCCCCGGCACCATTCGGCCTGACCATCGCACAGTGCGATCCAGAGTGACAAGATACGTGAGCCGCCCGCCCCACGTCGGGTCCAGCGTTCATGGCGGCCCCAGACGTCCCTCACGGCGGGACGCGGCACCTGAGCGACCCGGGGCGCCGAGACCCCCCCATACCCCTCGACCCCGGCCGCCCGCACCGATCCGTGCGGGTGACCGGGGTCGAGGTTCGCGGGCTCACCCGCAACCGCGTGCGCTTCCGGCTATCGGGCGAGTGCCTGTTCGTGCACGCCCTGCACCGCGCGGCCGGAGGGGTCGGCCATCGCGGCGAACTCCGGGTCCCACTCGAGTGCGGCGGGGGTGGAGCAGGCGATGGACTTGCCGCCGGGCACGGTGGCCGCGCAGGCCTCGCCGGGGAAGTGCTGGGCGAAGATCCGCCGGTAGAGGTAGGCCTCCTTGGTCTCCGGCGTGTTGTGCGGGAACAGTTGCGCGGCGGACGCGAGCTCGGCATCGGTGACCACGGCCTCGGCGTGGTCCTTGAGTCCGTCGATCCAGCCGTAGCCGACGCCGTCGCTGAACTGTTCCTTCTGCCGCCACAGGATCTGCTCGGGCAGGGCCCCGTCGAACGCCTCGCGCATGACGGCCTTCTCGATCCGGCCCCCGCCTGCCATCTTGTGGGCGGCGTCCATGCTCATCGCGGTGTCGAGGAACTCCAGGTCCAGGAACGGCACCCGCGCCTCCACACCCCAGGCCATCATCGACTTGTTCGCGCGCAGGCAGTCGTAGCTGTGCAGGGCATCGAGCTTGGCGACGGTCTCCTCGTGGAAGGCCTGCGCCGACGG
>NZ_JMLO01000050.1:0-10979 GCF_000686785.1 Rhodococcus sp. UNC363MFTsu5.1 | reverse complement strand
CGTCGTGACGATCCAGGCACGCTGCTCCGGGGTCAGGGACCCGACATACGTCGCGGCATCGATGCCGTCGAACTGCTGAGGTGCGGGCCGGAGTCCGTGTGCCACCGCGACGACCTCCGCAAGCGCGATGGCGGCCTCCGCCTCGTGCGACTCGAGGTACTCCTCGTCGGCATGCCTGCAAAAGTCGTCGATGTCGAAGTCACCGGCCCGAAGCGCCGCGAGCAGGTCGAGCGCACCGTCGTTCTCGAACGGTCCCGAACCCCAAGTCCCCATTCCTCACTCCTCCTGATCCGCGGGCTGCTCCGCCCGCCGTGCCGACCATACGATCGAGCACCGACGACGAGACCGAACCCTCGCACCCTCAGTCGGGGCGCCTGGTTCCGATCACGACGGTGGCGCCGGTCTCGTCCGACCGAGCGACCCGGGGGGTCAGTCCACCGCGAACGAAGGCGTCGAGCGTCAACGGTGCCTGCCGGTCGCTCGTCTCGATCAACAGGTGCCCGCCCGGCGCGAGCCAGCGGGTGGCTTCGGCGGCGACCCTGCGCTGGATGTCGACACCGTCGGTACCACCGTCGAGCGCCACCATCGGCTCGTGGTCGCGGGCCTCCGGTGGCAGCATCCCGATAGCGCCAGTCGGCACGTAGGGCGCGTTGGCCACCAGGACGTCGACCCGCCCGCGCAGGGACCGGGGCAGCGGATCGTAGAGATTGCCCTCGTACACCCTGGCCTCCGCGGCATTGCGACGCGCGCATCGGACGGCCGCCGGATCGACGTCGACTGCGTGCAGTTCGATGTCAGCCCTGGCCGCGGTCAGCGCGGCGCCCACCGCGCCGGACCCGCAACAGAGATCGACGACGACCGCCTGGCCGTGCGCGACGGCGGTCGCCTGGCGGGCGAGGAACTCGGTGCGCCTACGGGGCACGAAGACCCCGGGGTCCACGGCGATTCGCAGCCCGCAGAACTCGGCCCAGCCGAGGATCTGTTCGAGGGGCAGGCCGGCGACGCGGCGGTCCACCATGGCCGCGAGCTCGTCGGGGGTCGCGGCGGCGGCGGCGAGCAGGCGCGCCTCGTCCTCCGCGAAGACGCAGCCGGCGGCGCGCAGCCGGGCGACGATGATGGATTGCGGGCACAGCGATGAGATAGCAGACATGGGAACGCCTTTCGGAATGCCGATGGGCGCTCTCGCGATCACCTACGCCGGTCGGACCGCACACGGTGAGAGCACCCGGGTTGCCACAACGAACACCGGTCTCACCTCCTCGGTCGGACGACTACTGCGGACGCGAACGATACCCGAGTCGCGTCCGCGCGGCCACCGACATTCCGAGGGTCGCTTTGAGCCGCGTCACACTTGGTTGTGCACAACTTAACCGTGCACTACCTTCAGTCTCGTGACCGACGACCTCGCCCTCGACCGCCAGGTGTGCTTCGCCCTCTACTCGGCCTCGCGCGCCGCCACCGCGGCGTATCGCCCACTCCTGGAGGATCTCGGCCTCACCTACCCGCAGTACCTGGTGATGCTGACGCTCTGGGAACGTGACGGCCTCGGGGTCCGCGAGATCTGCGCGGAGCTCGGCCTGGACACCGGCACCCTCTCGCCCCTGCTCAAGCGGCTCGAAGGCCTTGGACTCATCGAGCGCAGGCGCCTGAGCACCGACGAGCGCCGTGTCGAGATCCACCTGACCGACACCGGCGCGGCCCTGCGCGGCCGCGCACGGGACATCCCACGCCGGCTCGCCGGTTCCACCGGAATGTCCGAGTCCGAGCTGACAGCCCTCCGGGAGGCCCTGGTCCGGGTCACCCGCGCATTACAGGACAGCACCCGACACTGAGCCCGACCAACCCGTTCCCCACCCACCCCAAGGAGAAACAGATGAAGGCGCTCTACACCGCAGAAGCCCTTGCCACCGGCGATGGACGCAACGGCCACGCCCGTTCCTCGGACGGCAGGCTCGACTTCGATCTCGCCATCCCGACCGCGATGGGCGGCACCGGCGACGGCACCAACCCCGAGCAGCTGTTCGCTGCCGGCTACGCGGCCTGCTTCCACTCCGCGCTGCAGCTGGTAGCCCGCCAGGCCAAGGCGAATGTCGCCGACTCGGCGGTCGGTGCCCGGGTCGGCATCGGCCCGCTCGACGGCGGCGGATTCGGCCTCGAGGTCACCCTCGAGGTGTCGCTACCGCACCTTGCACGCGCCGAGGCCGAGGACCTGACGGCGAAGGCTCACCAGGTCTGCCCGTACTCGAACGCCACCCGCGGCAACATCGAGGTCACCCTCGTGGTGGCGGGGGCCGACGACTAGGCCGCACCGGCCAGGAGCTCAGGACCGGCGGGCGAAGATCCGTTCCTACACAGCGGGATCGGTGCGCGGACCGCTCGGAGTGTCCGGCCCGTACCTCTCGATCTCGCCGTCGATGTCGAGGGGGCGGGTGGGCGGCATGCCCGGCACCAGCTCCTCCTCCACTCGGTCGTCAGGAACGAGCCAGCACACCTCGAACTCGATGCCGTCCGGGTCACGCGCGTACAGGGCCTTGGTCGACCCGTGATTGCTCGCACCGGTCAGCGCCCCCGCCTCGATGAGGTTCTCGCGCATCGACGCCAGGTCGGTGAGGGTGCCCACCTCCCATGCGAGGTGGTAGAGCCCGACGTCGCCCTGGCGGGCACGGCTCGGACCGCTCGGGCTCTGGAACAGACCCAGGTCGTGATCGTTGGCCGAGTTCGCGGCCTGCAGGAAGGCCGCGCCCGGGAATCCCCCTGGCAGCGGACGGAATCCGAGCACGTCCTGGTAGAAGGCCAGGCTGCGCGCGAGGTCGGACACGAACAGAACGGCATGGTTCAGTCGGCGAATGGTCATGTGTGTGTGCTCAGCTTCCGAATGAGTAGGTGACGCCGGTGAGCCGCTCGGACTCGCCCCACAACGCCCGGGCCACCGTATTGTCCCGCGACTTCGAGGAGGAGCCGACCACCTTCGGGTAGCCGCGCTGTTCGAAGGGCCCGTCCGGCCCGAAGTAGGTGCCACCCGACACGTCTGCGGCCGTCGCGGCGTAGAGCTCGGGCAGGGCGCCCATCTCCGCGCTCTGTGCCATCAGGTTGCCGATGCCCATCAGCCGGTCCCAGACGGACTCGGTGTGCCCCTGCAGGCCGGTGGACGCGTAACCGGGGTGAGCAGCAACGGATTTCACGCTCGATCCCGACTGGGTCAATCGGCGGTCGAGCTCGTACGCGAACATCAGATTGGCCAACTTCGACTGTCCGTACGCCGGCCAGCGGCGGTAGGTGCGGCGCTGGTAGTTCGGGTCGTCGAGATCGATGCTGCCGAGCCGGTGAAAGAGGCTCGACATCGTGACGACGCGATCGGTGATCCGGTCGAGCAGCAGCCCCGTCAACGCGAAGTGACCCAGGTGGTTGGTGCCGAACTGTGTCTCGAACCCGTCGGCGGTGGTGCCCTTCGGCACGGCCATCACACCCGCGTTGTTGATCAACACGTCGACCTTCTCGACGCCTGCGGCGAATTCGCGCACCGAGGACAGGTCGGCCAGGTCGAGGCGCCGCACCTGTGCGTTCTCCCCGATTTGGGCGGCAACAGCACCCCCCTTGTCGACGTTGCGACAGGCCAGGATCACGGAGGCGCCTGCCGCTCCCAGGGCGCGCGCCGCGACCTCACCCAACCCGCTGTTTGCGCCGGTCACCACGAAGGTGCGGCCCTGCTGATCAGCAATGTCCTGTGCGGTCCACTTCACCATCACCCCAGCTTACGACGAGGGCGGGCGCGGATCCGATGGATCCGCGCCCGCACCCGTGGTGCCGCTGTGCTACTTCTGGCCGCTGTTGGCGCCCGTGGTCAAGGATGCGAACAGGGCGGCGAGGTCCAGGCCGCTCGATCCGCCGCCGCAGTCCTCGTCGTCGGTCGTGCCGTTGTGGTTCGTGTCGGTGCACGTCTGCGCCGGGGGCGGGGTCGGGGTCGGGGTCGCACTGGCGACCGCCGGTGCGGCCATAAGCCCTGCGCCGACGAGGAACAGGCACGCGATAGAACGCCGAGTCATTCGTACTCCTGTGTCATCACATCCGGCCCCATGGCGGTGCCGGCTCTCGATGCGCGAGACCCTACATATACGGACGTCCGTTCAGGCTGATTCCGCGAATATTCCTCAAACCCAGCAGATCTCGGCGGCTACTGCATGCCGCTGGTGATCGTGCTGCCGCCGGCCGTACCGCCCGAACTGCCCGATTCGAGCAGGTTCAGGATCGGACCCGAGCCGGACCCGGAGCCGTTCCCACACCGGTCGGAGCTGCCCGAACTGCCTGCGCTGACCGAGCTACCGGCGCTGCCGGCCGCGGCCTGGTCGCAGGGCTCGGGATCGGGATCGACCGCCTTCGGCGTCGCGACGAAATTCAGGCCGGTGACATCGCCCGCACCGAGATCGGCCGGCTTGCTCGTCGCGTCGAGAACGCAGTCCGCGGCGGCGGTGGCCTCGACCTTGTAGCCCGGTGCGGCGGTGTAGTTCGTGAACGAATAGGTCCCGTCAGGCGCGGTCACCGTGGCCGCGACCTCGCTGCCTCCTGGGCCGATCAGCTTCACGGGCGCCCCGCCCGACGGCGCCCCCGCGGCGCCCGGGCACCCGGTGACCGTGCCGGAGACGTCATTGGCAAGCGAGGCGAACCAGGTCTGATACACCGGCAGACCCGAGCGCTGGTAGTAGGTGAAGGTCAGCGTCTTGAGGGCTGACGTCGGCTCGAACCAGGCCGCGGCACCGGACGTGTCGCTCGCCCCCGCGTTGCCGATCAATTCGCCCGCGCCGTTCCAGGTCGGCACGTCCGCGTCCGCCGGACACGGTGCCGGGCTTCCCCCGCAATAGTTGAAGGCCCCCTTGAACCCGAGCCCGGCAGCCGGGACCGCAGCCCCCGTCGCGTCGGTCGCCGAGACGACGACGCTGTCCGCGTCGATGTCGCCGAGGACGAAGGTCCAGCCGGCGGTCGGGGTCGCGGAGTCGAAGGTGTACGTGGTGGTCGACGGCGATGTCGCGTTGTCGGCCTTCGGGTGCAGGTTGATGTAGCCCTTGCCCTGGCTCGACCCGTACTTCGCGCCCACCGGGGTGTTCGCGTTGAGATAGGTCCCGGCACCGGAGGGGATCTGCACCGGGGCTCGGGAGTCGCTGGCGAAGGTTGCCGCGGGGAAACCGCCACCGAGTGTCATCGTGCCGGTGAAGGCCTGGGTGGCGCCGCCGACCGTCAACGGCCCCCAGCCACCGCCACCACCGTCCACCGTGTCCGCGGCCGCGATCCCGGGCAGCATCAGCGCCCCCACGGCGGCGAGCGTCAGAAGACATGCACCAGAGCGTCGGGTCATACGGAACTCCTGTGTAGTCGGATCCCACACCGCCCCCGACAGCGGCACACTAACGTGCTGGACCGTATCTCAATTTCAATGTCTCCGAGCAGAATCAGGCAGGAACAGCGTGACGGACAAGACACTTGGGCTGGCCGTAATCGGGACCGGCTTCGGATGCATCACCCACGTACCGGCGTTCCGGGATGCCGGGTTCGAGGTCCGCGCGCTCGTCGGCCGCGACCCGGCCCGCACCGCGGACCGTGCCGAGCGCATGGGGATACCGCACGCAGCGACCTCCCTCGACGAGGCCCTCTCGGTCGCGGACATCGACGCCGTCACCATCGCGACGCCCCCGCACACCCATGCGGCACTGGCCGTCGAGGCCGCCGAGCGCGGCCTGCACGTGGTGTGCGAGAAGCCGTTCGCGGCGGACCTGACCGAGGCAAGGGCGATGCTGGACGCCGCCGAGAAGTCCGGCGTCGTCCACATGGTCGGCACCGAGTTCCGGTACGCGAGCCCCCAGGCGCTGCTGTCCCGGCAGATCCGCAGCGGCGCGATCGGGGACCCGCGCCTCGCCACGTTCCTCATGCACCTGCCGCTGTTCGCCGCCGAGGGCAGTGAGGCGCCCGGCTGGTGGACCGATGCGAGCAGCGGCGGCGGCTGGCTCGGCGCGCAGGGCACCCACATGATCGACCAGATCCGCAGCACCCTTGGCGAGTTCGAGACGGTCAGCGCCGGACTCCCTGTCGTCGCCGACCGTGGCCAGAGCGCTGAGGACTCCTTCACCGTGCACTTCCGCACCACGACCGGCGTCGACGGTGTGCTGCAGAGCACGGTCGGCGCATGGGGGTCGCTACTGATGACCACCCGCATCGCAGGCACGCTCGGCACCCTGTCGATCAACGGCGACAGGGTGTTTCACGCCGACGCTACCGGCGAGCACGAGGTTCCGATGCCCGCCGACCTGACCAACCCGGCCCCGCAGCCGCCGCCGCACGATCTCTTCCAGACCACCTACGACTGGATGCACTCGACCGGGCTGGATCGCGCCCCGTACGCCCGGCTCGCCGACGCGTTCCGCAGGCGCATCCTCGGGCAGGCCCCCGACCCGAACGAGCCCGCGGCGGCGACCTTCCACGACGGCGTCGCGGGACAGGCTGTGCTGGATGCGATTCGCCGCTCGGCACGCGAGGGACGGTCCGTCCGGGTCGAGGCCCCCTAGCCGGCCGATCCTGGCCCTGCACCGCGCGACCGCCTACCCTCCGAGGGGTGTCCGCCGCCCCGCTCCCCGTTCGCGACGGCCTCAACCCCACCCGGCTGAGGCTGCCCGAGCGCGGCCCATGGAGCACGGTGATGGAGTATCTGCTCGCCCGGTTCCCCGACGATGCGGCGCGGTTGCGGGAGAAGGTCGCGCTGGCCGAGGTGGTGGGCGGGGACGGGATCCCGGTCACCGCCTCGACCGCGTTCGCACCCCGTTCGTTCGTGTACCTCTACCGCGACCCTCCTGCCGAGACCCGGGTGCCGTTCGAGATCGAGATCCTGCACCGGGATCGGGACCTGCTGGTCGTGGACAAGCCACACTTTCTGGCCAGCACGCCGCGGGGCAGGCACATCGTGGAGTCGGCGCTGGTCCGGCTGCGCCGCGACCTGGATCTTCCCGAGCTCACCCCCGCGCATCGGCTGGACCGCGTGACCGCGGGCGTGCTGGTGTTCACGGTCCGGCAGGAGGCCAGGCGCGCGTACCAACTGTTGTTCGAACAGCGACTGGTGACCAAGGAGTACGAGGCGATCGCCGGATTCGACCCGGAACTGACGCTGCCGCGGACCGTGCACAGCCGCATCGTGAAGGAACGCGGCATGCTCCAGTGCATCGAGGCACCGGGAGAACCGAACGCCCACACCCGCATCGAGCTGCTCGAGGCCCGCGGCGACCTGGCCCGCTATCGGCTGCTGCCGAGGACCGGGAAGATGCACCAACTGCGGGTTCACCTGAACTCACTCGGCATCCCGATCATCGGCGACAACTTCTATCCACTGCTGTATGACGTTGCGCCGGAGGACTATTCGAACCCGCTGCAACTCCTGGCCCGCTCGGTCGAATTCGCCGACCCACACACAGGCGAGCCGAGACGCTTCGTGAGTGAGCGGCGCCTGTCCGCCTGGGAGCGGACCGGCCCACCCAACCCTTAGCGAATTGCCAAGGAGCGCACACGGTGCGCTCACAGATCTCCGCCACCATCGGTATATCGGAAGAACCCGAACCGCCGGACACCCCGCCGGATCCGCACACCGATCGGAGCCCGAGATGACCGACCTCTGCATGATCCTCCAGCGCGCAGACGACACTGCGGACCTCTTCACGGATCGCGACTTCCTCGAGGCCGTCGCGCGGGCCGCGAACCTCCGCCAGGCCCACATCCTCGCCGAGCTGCTGACCACCACCGGCCATGACGAGGACGCCGACCTGTTCCTGGCCGCACACGCCGCGTCCTGCCTCGCGGACCTGCCGGACGCGGCCTGAGACACCGGAGAACCCACAGGTAGACGACCTACTACGCATCGTAGTGGAGTGCGTCACAATACTGGCATCTCAGATGCAAGTTAAATACCGTCGGGTCATGACCCTCTCCCCCGCATCCACCGAAGTCATCAAGGCGACCCTCCCCGCCGTGGGCGCTGCCATCGAGGACATCACCGCCCTCTTCTATCCGAAGATGTTCGCCGCCCACCCCGAACTCGAACGCGATCTGTTCAATCGGGGCAACCAGAAGCAGGGCCAACAGCAGAAGGCCCTCGCAGGCGCGATCGCCGCGTTCGCGGCGCTGCAGGTCAGCCCCGACGCCCCGCGCACGGAACTGATCATGTCGCGGATCGCGAACAAGCACGCCTCACTCGGAATCACCGCGGACCAGTACGTGATCGTGCACAAGTACCTCTTCCAGGCGATCGTGGAGGTCCTCGGCGATGCCGTCACCCCGGAGGTCGCGGCCGCCTGGGACGAGGTCTACTGGCTGATGGCCGACACCCTGATCGGACTCGAGGCGGACCTCTACTCCGCGTCCGGGGTCGAGGCAGGCGACGTCTGGCGCCGGATGGTGGTGGGCCGGCGCGTCCTCCAGTCCGCGGACACCGTCACCTTCATCCTCGAGCCGGTCGACGGCCAACCCCTGCCCGCGTACCGGCCGGGACAGTACGTCTCCGTCGGCGTCCGACTGCCTGACGGCGCCCGCCAGATCCGGCAGTACAGCCTGGTCGGCGCACCGTCGGAGTCCGAGTGGCAGATCAGCGTCAAGGCGGTCCCGGCGCAGATGCTGCCCGACGGCTCCGCGGCTCCGGCCGGTGAGGTCTCGAACCATCTGTACCGCAACCTTTTCGAGGGCGACGAGGTATCGGTGTCGCTGCCGTTCGGCGACCTGGTCCTCGAGGACGACGACGCTCCCCTGCTGCTGGTGTCCGCCGGGATCGGCTGCACCCCGATGATCGGGATGCTCAACCACCTCGCCGCCACCCGCGACCCGCGCCCGGTCTCCGTGCTGCACGCGGACCGCTCCCCCGCCCAGCACGCGCACCGGGCGGAGCTGGCCGAGCTCGTGCAGCGGATCCCGTTCGCGATGATGCACCGGTGGTACGAGGACCTGGGCACGCGGGACGCGGGTGACACCACGCACCTCGGCCGGGCGGACCTGTCCGCCATCTGGATCGAGCCGGGCACCCAGGTCTACCTGTGCGGGCCGCTGCCGTTCATGCTGTCCGTCCGCGAGACGCTGATGGAACGCCAGGTCCCGGCCGAGCACATCCACTACGAGGTGTTCGGCCCGGACAGCTGGGTAGCGGCGGGCTGACCGACCGCGCGGCGGCCGGCGGTACCGCTAGCCGCCGACGCCGGTGAGCTCGATCGGCGACTGCGGCAGGGCCGCCGAACGGACCACGACACCGGCCGCGAGGTCGATCGCATGGATCGACCTCGCGGCCGGGTCGCTGACGTAGGCCGTGCCGCCGTCGACGAACAGGGCCGGCCGCGGCGACTGCCACTTCTCCGGCTCGGACCAGGCACCGAGCACCGGTATCCGGTTGATGACAGCCCCCGTGTTCTGGTCGATCACGTGCAGGATGCCGTCGGTGCCCAACACCAGCGCCTCGCCGCGCGGGCCGCGGCCGAGGGACCGGAAGGTGTAGCTGGTGCCGAGGTCGACGGGCGTCATCGCGGCGGTCGTCGTGTTGACCAGCATCACTCGCTGCGGTCGTTCGAGTTCGGCGTCGCGGTCCGTCTTGTAGTCACCCAGCACCACGTCGGAGGTGTCCGCGCCTGCCTGGTTGCCGATCCGGCCGTAGGCGTCCGGGCTCGAGATCTTCGTGACCGCGCCGTCACGGTAGACGAGCACCCCGTCCTGGCACCCGAACACGACGACCCCGTTCGCGGCCGCGGCCTCGCCGTGCACGCCGGGGCACTGTTCGTTGCGGGTGACCTCCCGGCGCTCCCGGTCGAGGACGACGATGCCGGTGCGGACCTTCTCGTCGCCGAGCGTGGTGATCAGTCCGCCGTTCTCCAGTTCCACCGCAACCCCGTGGTGCGGCACGGCGGTCGTATGGCTGTCCACCGCCGGTTTCCCGCCCGCCAGCTCGTGCGGATCAAACATCTCGACCAGCCCCGACCCGTCGTGGAACAGCGCGGTGCGACCGGCATGCCGGACCACGTGACCGGGCTTGTTCGCGGCGAACTCGGTGCCGGTGAGCGCCGGGGGCGCGGTGTAGTGATGTGCGTGGTCGCCATGCGGCTCGGACCAGGTCCCGGCATCGAGTACCTCGAAGGCGCCACCGGACGTGACGAGGACGTGCCTGCCGTCTCCCGCGGGGTTCAGCCGGGTGAAGCCGTCGACCGGCACCTGCCCGACCACCGCGAGACTGTGGGCGTCGAGCACCAGCACGCCACCGTCATAGGACACCGCCAGGCGGGGTGTCGCGCCCGAAGCCTCCACCGGCGCAGCGGTTTCGGATTCTCCGGCCGCGGCGGCCTGCTCGTGAGGGGCGATCCCGGACGAGCAGCCGGCGAGCACGGCGGTCGCGAGGACGGCGGATGCCGCCACGGCGCGAACACGAGGAGTTGAGGTCTTGGTCATGTCGGTCAGCATCAGCCTTATTGCAAATGATTGTCAAAGTGTATAGTGCGCATGTGCGCATCCATCCGCACGAAACCCCTTCCCCGGAAGCACATTTGACATCGGGCCGCCACCCTCCCTAAGTTTCTGGAAATCATTTCCATGTGGGTTGGTGCCGCGCGTCCCTGGCCGCGGCCGATGAAGGGGATTCGATGAGCAAGTTCCGTATTGCCGGTGTCGGTGCTGCCGCGGCCGTGGCGATCGGCCTGATGTCGACCGGTGCGGCGCATGCCGACACGTTTGTGCCGCTGCCGGATGGGCAGAAGGCCGGGCCGGGTGTGGTCGTGGGGCGTACCGGTGAGAGTGTCCTGATCTCGCCGTCGCTTGCCGCCAACGGTGCCGGCCGCACCGCGTGGGTCTCGGGCACGGTCACCGCCGATGTCACCGGTGTCTCCGGTGAGGGTGAGGCGGGTCCGTGGAACGGTGCCACCAACGACAAGGGCACCAACAACTCCTCCACGCATGGGGTCTCGCGGATCAGCACCGGTTACATC
>NZ_JMLO01000049.1:0-12819 GCF_000686785.1 Rhodococcus sp. UNC363MFTsu5.1 | reverse complement strand
GGCTCGCCTGACCCACGGCCTGCGCCTGCCGGATGAGGGTTTCGGCATCGCGTGCCCACGCCTCCGTCGTGGTCCGTAGCGGGTCCCGCAGGTCATCGGAGAAGACGGCGCTCGCCCGGAGCTCACCCCAGGCGATGCTGTTCTCCCGGACCTCAGGGATGCCCTGGATCTCGAGCAGGAGCATCTGCTCGAGTTGCGTTCGGGGGTCGGAGGATTCGAATGCCTCGTCGGAATAGCGCTCGGCCCTGTCATTGATGTGGTCGAGGGCGCTGCGCAGTACCCCGGACCGGTCCTGGAAGTGGTAATAGATCAGGGCGGTCGAGACACCCGCCTCGGCAGCGAGCTTCTCCACCCGCAGGCCGCGCACGCCGTCCTGCGCGATCACACGGACCGCTGCTTCCATGATCTGTGTTCGACGGTCTGCCACGACACCTCACTCTACGGACGCCTTCGGGCCGCCCGGTTTGACGCGCTGACACCACGTCGAACCGGTGCCCCTGATTTCGACCAGCGATCCTCGATCGGTTCTAGTCCGCCGGTTCCTGCTGGGTGGTGCAGTGGATGCCGCCACCGCCCGCGGCGATGCCGTCGATGTTGATCTGCACCACCTTGCGGTCGGGGAACAGACGCTCCAGTTCCTCTTTCGCGACCTTGTCGGTTTCGGGGTCGCCGAACTCGGGGGCGATCACCGCGCCGTTGCAGACGTAGAAGTTGATGTAACCGGCTGCGAAATCATCGGATTCGAACTCCGGCCTGACCGTGCCAGGTGCATCGAGAACAACGACCTCGAGCGCGCGACCCTGCGCGTCGGTCGCGGCCTTGAGGATCTCCAGGTGGCGGGCGGTGACGTCGTGGTCGAACGATTCCGGGTCGGGATCGTATCCGGCGACGACAACGCCAGGGCGGGCGAAGCGGGCGTAGAAGTCGGTGTGGCCGTCGGTGATGTCCTTGCCCTTGATGCCGGGCAGCCAGATGATCTTGTCGAGACCCAGCAGGGCCCCCAGCTCTGCCTCGACATCCTCCTTGGACCACCCGGGATTCCGGTTGTCGTTGAGTACACAGCTTTCGGTGATGATGGCGGTTCCCTCGCCATCGACCTCGATGCCACCGCCCTCGAGGATCAGGTCGGTGGGCAGCGACTCCACTCCGGCGCGCGCGGCGACGAGGCCCGCCACGCCCGCATCCTGGTCGAAGTCCTGCTTCTCGCCCCAGCCGTTGAAGTTGAAGTCGAGCCCCGCCAACGCCGCGCTCCCCTTCACGAACACCGGGCCGGTGTCCCGCATCCAGAGGTCGTCGAGCGGGGCCTCGATCAGCTCGACGGAGGGACCGACCAGCCCGCGGGCCAGGTCCATCTCCTCGGGACGAACCAGCATCGAGACGGGCTCGAACTGCGCGATGGTCTGCGCGATCGTCGCCAGATTGCGCCGAACCTCTGGAAGCAGCTCGGCGCCCCAGACTTCCTCGCTCGCACCGAATGCCATCCAGGTCCGCTTGTGCGGGTCGCCCTCTTCGGGCATCCACCACTCGCGCTGGTCGGCGTCGTCGCCACTACCGTCCGCGGACGAGGACCCGCCGTCAGTGCACCCCACAACCAGCAGTCCGCCGGCCGCTGCCAGGCCCGATTGCAGGAATTGTCGTCTGAGCATCGCGTGAATCTTCCTGTTCTCCCCCAACCACGACCCGCGGGCCTGTGATCGTTTGTCGAGGGTGCCGGGTGTGGGTCCCGCTCCTGTGTAGACGCGCCGCCAAGATGTCGCGCGGCGGCTGTTTCACATCCTATCCTGACCAAAGATTCAGTCAAGGGTAGGGTGTGAATGGTCAGACAGCACCGACTCGAGCGCGCACGACATCAGGAGAAGACGACATGGGTAAGGGCCGATTAGCACAGGTGGGCGACGCGCTCGCCGCCCTGCTCCTCGGAGATCCCGGCAACAACGAGGACGACGGGCGTCGTTGGTCGATGCCGGACGAAGGCGAGCGGCACAAGCGCACATGGATGACATTCGGCGCCGGCGAAGAGGTATGGGGTGGGCATCTACTGTCGCAGGTCCGTCACGACCTGGCGCGCATCGCGCGGACGATCGTCCAATTCGAACCCGTCTCCATGCTGGTGCGCCCCCACGAGATCGATCTCGCCCGCCACCTGATGGGTGGCGCGGACGTCGAGTTGATCGAGGCCCCACTCGACGATCTGTGGATGCGCGACACCGGGCCGGTGTTCGTCAAAGGCGAGGGCACCACGGCCGGAGTCGATTTCAACTTCAACGGCTGGGGCGGGAAGCAGAAGTGCCGCCGCGACCGCGGCGTGGCAGACGTCGTCACCCGCCACGCCGGTGTGGAGTCACTGCCGACCGATCTGGTGCTCGAGGGCGGAGGCATCGAGGTCGACGGTCATGGCACCGCCATCATCACCGAGAGTTGTGTACTCAACAACAACCGCAACCGGGGCTGGAAGAAGAAGGACGTCGAGGAGGAGCTGGCATACCTGCTGGGGCTCGAGAAGATCATCTGGCTGCCCGGCATCTCGGGCTTCGACATCACCGATGGTCACACCG
Organism: Rhodococcus sp. UNC363MFTsu5.1; assembly: GCF_000686785.1. Taxonomy (NCBI): domain Bacteria; kingdom Bacillati; phylum Actinomycetota; class Actinomycetes; order Mycobacteriales; family Nocardiaceae; genus Rhodococcus; species Rhodococcus sp. UNC363MFTsu5.1. The sequence continues at coordinate 10,264 of NZ_JMLO01000049.1, read as the reverse complement.
ATTTCTACGCCCGCTTCGCTCGACCTGGCGTGGTCGTGGCCGGTCTGGACACCGACCCGAGCTCGTTCGACTACGACGTCACCCACACGCACCTCGAGATCCTGCGCTCGGAAACCGACGCGCGCGGCAGCGCCCTCCAGGTCGAGGTGATCGAGGGCCCGACGCACGTCCGGCCGACGTACGACGACGAGGACTTCGCGGCGGGCTACATCAACTTCTACGTCTGTAACGGCGCCGTCATCGCTCCGGAATTCGGTGATCTCGAGGCGGATTCGGCCGCACGGGCCACACTGGGACGGCTGTTCCCCGACCGCCAGGTCGTGCAGATCAACATCGACGGCATCGCGGCAGGCGGTGGCGGCATCCACTGCACCACCCAGCAGGAACCCGAGAACTAAAGGCACTGCCGGCGTCACACAGGCGCGAAACGCACTACCGTGGGTGCATGTGCCGCTTGTTCGGGATGACCAGCGCACCGTCGCGGGTCCGGGCCACGTTCTGGCTGCTCGACGCCGCGGACAGCCTGGCCGAACAGAGCAGGCGCGATCCCGACGGCACCGGCCTCGGCACCTTCACCGCCGACGGCGAACCACTCGTGGAGAAGCAACCCCTGCCCGCCTACGCGGACGCCAGCTTCGCGACGGAGGCAAAGGAACGCGAATCCGCGACCTTCGTCGCCCACATCCGACACGCCTCCACCGGCGGGCTCGCGATGGTCAACACCCACCCGTTCAGCCGCAGCGGGCGCATCTTCGCACACAACGGCGTGATCGAGAACCTGCCCCGATTGGAGGCGGAGCTCGGGCCGTACCGATCGGCGGTCGCGGGCGACACCGACTCCGAGCGCTTCTTCGCGCTGATCACCAAGCACATCGACGGCCACGGCGGCGATGTCACCGCAGGCATCACCGAGGCCGCCCGCTGGGTCGCCGAGCACCTGCCGATCTTCGCCATCAACATGGTGCTGACCACCCCGACGGAGTTGTGGGCGCTGCGCTACCCCGACACCCACCAGCTCATGATGCTCGACCGCGCGCCGGACACCGGCAGGCACCTCGAACACGCCAGCCCGGCGGGCACCGTCCGGGTCCGGTCGGGCGAACTGGCCTCGGCGCCAGCGGTTGTGGTGGCCAGCGAGCGGATGGACGAGAACCCCGGGTGGCGCTCGCTCGCGTCCGGCGAACTGCTGCACGTCGACGCGGAGCTCAACATCGACACCGCCGTGATCCTCGACCACCCGCCCGCGCATCCGCTCACGCTGGCCGACCTCGGCGCCACGGCGGCCGCGTCGCAGGCGAGCCGCTGACCGGACCTCCGTCCAGCGCCGCGACGATCTCGGCCGCGGTGGCGTGCACCGCGCCGATCCGCCCGGCCTCCTCGAGGTGCCGGTCGTCGACCCCCGAGATCGCGTCCGACGCGATGAGCACCCGCAGGTCCCGCTCGCTCGCGTCGACGATGGTGGCGCGCGGGCAGTTCGGATAGTTGCAGCCCGCCACCACCACGGTGTCGACGCCGCGCTCGCGCAGGTGCGACTCGAGCTCGGTCCGGTGGAATGCGCTCCACCGCGGCTTGAACAGCACGATCTCGGTCGGCGAGACCTGCTGCAGCCCGCCGCGCAGGAGCAGGTCCGGGTCGAGGTCCGCGACGCCGAACTCGGGCACGATCTGCGATCCCACGGTGCCCGGGCTCGCCATCCGCGCGCCCGCCGCGATGGCCGACCGCCGGACGAGGTCGACATCGTCGCCCGCGTAGAGCCGGACGATGTGCACGATCGGGCGCGACGCGGACCTGTAGGCCTCGAGCAGCCGCGCGATCGCTGGCAGCACCTGCGTGGTGCCGGCGATCGGGCTCGATCCGCCGTCGACGAAGTCGCGCTGGGTATCGACCACGAGCAGGGCGGAGGTGGCCAGGTGCGGGGCGATCCAGGGGTCGAGACGCTCCTCGAGTGTGCTCACACAGTCACCGTATCGACACATGGGCGGGGGACGGCGGGTCTAGCATCGATTCATGGAGCTTGACGAGCTGCTGGCAACCATGCCGTTCGCGGTGAAGTCGGGAATCGAGCTGGTCTCCGCGACCCCAGGCGAGGTCGTCGGCCGACTGGCGTGGAGCGAGGACCTCACCACCGCGGACCACATCATGCACGGCGGGGCGCTGACCACCCTCGCGGACAGCGTCGGCGCCGTGTCCGCGTTTCTCAACATCCCCTCGGGCGCCGCGCGGGTCACGACGGCCTCGAACGCGGTGTACGCGCGACAGGTACGCCGCGGCGTCGTCACCGCCGCCGCCCGTCCGTTGCACGTCGGCCGCAAGACGATCCTGGTCTCGATCGACCTCACCGACGACGACGGCAGACTCGTCTCACAGGTCACGCAGTCGCACGCCGTCGTCGGCGACGCCGGCTTCTGAGCCGGCACCGCCGAGCGGGCACAAACGACGCCGGCGCCGACCCGGGCACACCGAGTCGACGCCGATGCCGATGCCGTTACGAGACGGCCACCTCGACCGGCGCCCCAGCATCGGAGGGGACGCTGGTACGGATGAGGTGGTCGAACGCGCCGAGCGCTGCCGTCGCGCCCGCTCCGGCGGCGACGATGATCTGCTTGTACGGAGCGGTCGTGCAGTCGCCCGCCGCGAACACGCCTGGGACGGACGTCCGCCCGTGGTCGTCGACGACGATCTCGCCGCGCGGGGTGAGATCGACCGTGCCGGAGAGCCATTCCGTGTTGGGGAGCAGCCCGATCTGCACGAAGACGCCGTCCAGGTCGACGGTGTGCGACGCGTCGGTCGTGCGGTCCGTGTAGGCCAGGCCGGTGACCTTGGCGCCGTCACCGCGGACCTCGGTCGTCAGGGTGCTGAGCAGGATGTCGACGTTGGGCAGGCTGCGGAGCTTGCGCTGCAGGACGTCGTCGGCGCGCAGCTGCGAGTCGAACTCGACCAGCGTGACGTGCGCGACGATGCCGGCGAGGTCGATGGCCGCCTCGACGCCGGAGTTGCCGCCGCCGATCACGGCGACGCGCTTGCCCTTGAAGAGCGGTCCGTCGCAGTGCGGGCAGTAGGTGACGCCCTTGTTGCGGTACTCGTTCTCGCCGGGCACGTTCATCGCCCGCCAGCGGGCGCCGGTGGACAAGATCACGGACTTCGACAGGAGTCGGGCGCCGGACGCGAGCTCGACCTCGACGAGGCCGCCCTCGACCTCGGCGGGAGTCAGCTTCGCGGCGTTCTGCACGTTCATGATGTCGACGTCGTACTGCCGGACGTGGTTCTCCAGCTCGGCGGCGAACTTCGGGCCCTCGGTGTAGGGCACCGAGGCGAAGTTCTCGATGCCCATGGTGTCGAGAACCTGGCCACCGAACCGCTCGGACACGACTCCGGTGCGAATCCCCTTCCGCGCGGCGTAGATTGCCGCGGTGGCGCCTGCGGGCCCGCCGCCGACGACCAGCACATCGAACGGGTCCTTCTCGGAGATGGCCGCGGCGGTACGGTCGGCCGATCCGTCGTCGAGCTGGCCGACGATCTGCTCGAGGTTCATGCGGCCCGAGCCGAACGGTTCGCCGTTGAGGAACACCGTCGGGACCGCCATGACCTGGCGGTTGTCGATCTCGTCCTGGAACAGGGCGCCGTCGATCGCGATGTGCTTGATGCGGGAGTTCAGCACGCACATCAGGTTCAGTGCCTGCACGACGTCGGGGCAGTTCTGGCAGGAGAGGGAGAAGTAGGTCTCGAAGTAGAAGTCGCCCTCGAGGTCACGCACCTGGGCGAGCAGGTCCGCGGACTCCTTCGAGGGGTGGCCGCCGACCTGCAGCAACGCGAGGACGAGCGACGAGAACTCATGTCCGAGAGGGATACCGGCGAACTGCACCTCGATGTCGGTGCCGACGCGGCGGATCACGAAGGACGGCCGACGCGGGTCGTCGCCGGTACGGGAGTGGCTGACCAGGTCCGACATGCCGGCGATCTCGTCGAGGAGTGCGCCGAGTTCCGCGGACTTCGGGCCGTCGTCGAGGGTGGACACCAGCTCGATCGGCTGGATCACCTTCTCGAGCAGCGTCTTCAACTGGTTTGCGAGGGAGGCTTCGAGCATGAGGGTCTACTCCGAAAGTTGGCAGAACAGTGACCGGAAGAAACGGGAGTCGGCGAACTTCTCAGCTCGAGCCGAGGCGCGGGTGAGCCGCACGAGGGGACGGTGCCGGTGGCACGGGACGTGAGCACCGTGCCACCGGTGCGGACAACCGTCGACGAATCAGATCTTGCCGACGAGCTCCAGCGACGGGGCGAGGGTGTCGTCGCCCTCTTCCCACTTCGCCGGGCAGACCTCGCCCGGGTGCGACCGGACATACTGGGCGGCCTTGACCTTGCGGACCAGCTCGGAGGCGTTGCGGCCGATGCCCTCGGCGGTGACCTCGGTGAACTGGATGACGCCGTCCGGGTCGACCAGGAAGGTGCCGCGGTCGGCCAGGCCCTGGTTCTCGCGGAGCACCTCGAAGTCGGTGCTGATCTGCAGGGTCGGGTCGCCGATCATCGCGTACCGGATCTTGCCGATGGTGTCGGACGACGCGTGCCACGCCTTGTGGGTGAAGTGGGTGTCCGTGGAGACCGAGAAGACCTCGACGCCAAGGCGCTGGAGCTCCTCGTAGTGGTCCGCGAGGTCACCGAGCTCGGTCGGGCAGACGAAGGTGAAGTCGGCAGGGTAGAAGTAGAAGACGGCCCACTTGCCCTTGATGTCCTCGTCGGAAACGCTAACGAAGGCACCATCTTTGAACGCCTCGGCGGAGAAGGGCTTGATCTTCTTGTTGATCAGCGACATGCATAGCCTCATTCGTGAACGGTGTGTTGGTATGTCCGTTTTCGACACTATCGACCGCCGATTGATCAGACCAATCAAAGATAGTTCGAACATTGATAGTGGACGGCTATAAGGGCTGGATTCCGCTTCTGGGAGCGCGAGTCTGCACCGAAATGTGAGCGATACCACAGCCACCCAGCGGTGGAGCGGCATCGGTCGCAACCCGCCCACCGATCGGGTCGGCCCCGGCTACCGTTGAGCGATGTCGCGCTTGCTCGACGCGTACCGCCGCACCGGGGCCGACCTGCCGTTCGGCGATCCCCTTGCCGCCCACGGCGTCGCCATGGAGGGCTACTTCTGGCGGTTCACCCTGCCCGATCCGGGCCGGGTGGTGATCGCGCTGTGCGGGATCAACCGGGCGGCCGACGGCAACTGGGCCACCCTTGGCCTGGCCGCGCACCCGGGCGGGTTCCTGCGGACCGCCGCGCATCCGGTCGCGGCCGCCGACCCGCACCGACTCGGCGCCGTCGCCGGGGAGGCGTTCCGCGGCGAGCCGGGTCGCCTGCGGGTGGACCTCGGTCCCGACGCGGGGCTCGACGTGCGGATCACAGATCCGAGGCCGTGGCCACGCCGGATCCTCGGAGGTTCGAGTGTCTTCCAGACGATCCCGGCGCTCAACCAGTACTGGCACCCGTGGCTGCTCGGCGGCCGCGCCGAGGGATCCGCGACGCTCGGCGGCGAGGAATGGGACCTCACCGGAGCCCAGGTGTACGCCGAGAAGAATTGGGGCCGAGGCGGATTCCCCGAATCCTGGTGGTGGGGCCAGGCGCAGGGCTTCGCGGAACCACAGGTGTGCGTCGCCTTCGCTGGCGGCCAGGTCAGCGCCGGACCGCTGCGCACCGAGGTCACCGCCGTCGTGGTCCTGCTGCCGGACGGACGGTTGCTCCGGCTCGGCGACCCGGCGATCTCCCCGGTGCGGGCGCGGGTCACCGACGAGCACTGGACGCTCCGCGGCCGGAGCCCGCGCTGGAGCGTGGACATCGAGGGCCACGGCACGCTCGGCGACGCGCACATCCTCCCGGTTCCGCTGCCCGCCGAGCGGCGCAACGTCCCCGGTGCGCTGGAACATCTGGGCGCCCGGATGTCGGTGACGGTCCGCAGGGGACACCGGACGGTCTGGTCAGGCGAGTCGACCGTGGCGGCGCTGGAGCACGGCGGGCTGGCCCGCGCCAGGGCCGAGGCGGACCGGCGGGGAGCGCGACCGGACGCGACCGATGCCCCACCCCTTCCCCCGCGGCCGGCGCTGTGACCTTGAACTTTCTGTGACACGGACCCTGGATCGTCATACACTGCCCCGCCATGGAGCTCCAGACGCGTCAACTTCGCTATTTCGTGGCAGTAGCAGAGGAGTTGAGCTTCACCCGCGCTGCGCAGAAACTGCACATCGCACAGCAGGCATTGAGCGCGCAGATCAAGCAGCTGGAACAGAGCCTCGGGGTGACGCTGCTCGTCCGCACCACGCGCAGCGTGACGCTGACCGCTGCCGGTGCCGTATTCCTCGACGACACCAGCACGCTGCTGGCGGCCCTGGACGATGCCGCCGAGCGCGCCCGCGCGACGCACCGCAGCGAGAACGAGCGACTGGTGCTGGGGTTCCTCGAGGGCGCGGCACTGACCCTGACCGAGCCGATCATGTCGGCGTTCCGCGATCGGCACCCCGGGGTGACGATCGAGATGCGTCAGTTCAACTACGACGACCCGTCCGCCGGACTGAACGACCGGTCGGTTGACGTGGCGTTCGTGCGGCGCCCGCTCACGACCGACGGCGTCGACTTCGAGCACCTGTTCACCGAGCCACTGGTCGCTTTGGTGCGGACCGATCACCCCCTCGCCGATCGCGCCAGCGTCGATGTGGCCGACCTGATCGACGAGCTCATGTACGGGGCGGTGACCACCGACCCGGCATGGAACGCCTTCTGGGAGTTCGAGGCGCATCGGGGCGGAAAGCCCGGGCGGATCATCTCCCACTCGAAGACTCTGCTCGAGGAGTACCAGAAGGTAGCGGCAGGCGTCGGCATCGTGGCGACGGTGGCGGCCGCGCGCTGGGTTTCGTATCCAGGGGTGAAGACCCTGCCGATCGCCGATGCCGATCCGAGCGAGGTCGCGCTGGCGTGGCCGCGCGACACCGACTCGGCGCTGGTGCGCTCGTTCATCGACGCCGCCATCCGGGTGCGCGACGGGCGCCCCGACCTGGTCAAGAGGCTGGAAGAACCGGACCCCGACGAACGAACGATGCCCACCCTCATCCCCTACTGACAAGGGGATCTTGTCAATCCATGCAGAAATGGATGTTTCACTTCCGAACCACCCGACCATAGGGTTCTTGGTGCTGGACGTCCGTATGGGCGTCCAACCCGATGAACGTGCCGGTCCCACCCGACCGGTGCCTGGCGACCGCGCGTTGACCCGCGCGAATCGAGCGAACGGCCGATCCGGCCCGCGCGACGTTTCGCGCATCGCCCATCGGGCAGCACGGTCAGACCCGCCGCGCGCGGGTTCGTCCTGGGCACCCGCCCAGCGGAAGAGGTGGAACATGGCAGCACGAGGCCGAGCCCTCGCCCGCATCGCCTGCGATGACGATCTTGTTCGCAGCGGCCACCGCGCAATGGGTACACACCGAATCGACGGCGCCTGGTGGTCATTGGAGTGAGCTTGCGGCGATCCGCGTGCCGTGCGCGACGACAACACCGGTCGTACGGCACGAAGTCCTGCGTCCGGCCCCCGGGCGGGCGACAGGGAATGAACACCCCTCGCAGGTAACAGTACGATCTCGGCCCGTCCTATGGAGGCCGGGTATCGATAGCGCCGTCGACATGTCCTCATGGGGCGTCTGTTTCATTCATTGAATCTCAAATAGTTCATTCCACGTATAGCGGAGCTGCGCCACAAGAAAACGCATCTACTCGATTTAGAATTCGATTCACTGGGTTGGCGCGGCAGCGCGCAGGCACCGCCGACGGCAACGCCCCCCAGTGGACCCGAGCCTTGATCCAGCTGCCTGACCATCGCCACTAATCGGCCTCTACCTGCAACAATGAAATAGAGTCAGCCATGCAAGGCCGACATCCCGCTCACATCCGGGACGTCGGCCCTGTCGGCGTGCAGCGGTACCCCGGGCGCAACCATGAACACTTGATGAATTCCAATCGGCCCATTGCCATTATTGATACGCGACGTTACAGAACGAAATAAACGGGGCGAGAAACCTTCGCATCAAACCTCTTACACACGCCAATTCGGTGTGATAGAAACTACTCCGCCGCTACACATCACGTTGCGGTCACAGAGAATCACAACATCATCAAGGAGAAACCATGGCGAACCTGTCTGCGGCGATCGACTCGATCACGACCATCATCAACGCCCTCAAGGCGCTTTCGTCGCTCAGCTGACGGCTCGGCGCCGGTGCCACTCCCGAAGGGCACCGGCGCCTGCCGCCTCCCCTCTCTTGATCGATCGCCACTGCCCCACCGGCGACACGGAGCGGTCGAGAACCCGTTGAACACGGTGGCCTGGACCGCCCGGGCCACCGTGACAGCCATCCCGGTCGGCCGCTGGCTCGACCGCACCGAAGAGAAGTCAGGAAATCCCATGCAGCCGAAGTCCGCTCGTCGTATCGCAGCTCTCGCGGCGGTCGCCGCACTGCCGACCGCCCTCCTCGGGGTGGGTGCCGGCACCGCGAACGCCGCCAACCCGGACTGCAAGCAGTCCAGCCACTCGCAGAAGAACGACTGGAGCACCGTGTGGATCACCCACACGTACGACAAGTCCGTCTCGGCCGCCGAGGCCGCCGCCGGAACCAGCATCACCTACAAGATCGTCGTGGGGACCACCAGCATCGGGAACCCCTACGTCAACTCCATCTCGGACTTTCCGCCGGCCGGCTTCGGTACGCCCACCGCCAAGGTCACCGCCTACCACCTCGCCGGGGGCCAGAAGACCGAGAACGTCACCCCGCAGCCGAACGGGGATGGCAGCTGGAGCGTGAACAGCACCGGGTGGTTCGTCAACTCTGGCAACCCGGTGACCGCCGAGTTCACCTACAAGGTCCCGGCCGGGGTCCGGACCGGCGAGTCCGTCGTCAGCGGCGGCGCCGCTGTCGGCGGCACCGTCGGCGTCGGGACGACCAAGCCCGACCTGGCGGCCTGCTTCACCGTGCGGGAGAGGAACCCGGGCGAGGCTGCGACCGGCAGCATGGACGACGCCGGCATCGGCTCCAGCGGCGGCCAGCTGAGCTCCACCGGTACGTCGTCGGACCTCGCGGCCGACACCATCACCAAGGTCATCAAGAACCTCGCCGGCAGCTAGCGCCGGCCTCCCGCTCCGGCGCCGCGGTCGAGCGCGGCGCCGGAGCACCACCCCGAAAACCGAACGCGTAGGCGTGGTCACGCCTACGCGACCGAAAGGGAATTCGCATGGCACATCGAGCACTCACGCGCGGCATCGCCGCCGGCGCGGCAACCGCACTCTCGGTCGGCGCGTTGGCCCTCCTTGGTGGTGGCATCGCCGGCGCCGCCCCCGCCTCGGTCACCTGGGACGAGGGATCTACCCGGTTCACCCGCGGGGTAAGCAACGCCACCCCCACTGTGGGCGACACCATCACGGTCACAACGAAATTCGAGCGGACCAAGGCGGTCGAAGAGCGACTCAACTGGGTCAAGGACTATCACGACTCCTGCCTGACCTACGTCTACGACTCGGCCAAGATGAACGGCAGCCCCGTCGAGCCCCACCTCGACATCAAGCCCGGTTTCATCGCCGCCGACTTCATGGCCACCAGCTACCAGGCGACCGTCACGCAGGCCAGTCCCGTCACCGTCACCGCCCAGTACAAGGTCGGCGAGAACTGCCAAATCGGCGCCAAGCTCAACTCCGGCATGGAGTACATCGGATCCCGCGGGCCCGGCAACTACAGCACCAAGGGCCCCCAGATCACGGTCAAGGCCGGCGGCACCGGCAGCCTCGGCTCCCTGTTCGGCTCCTGAGCCGGCCGGCGACAAATACACCTTGCGGGCTTCGGCGCCCAGCCCTCGCGGGCGCCGAAGCCCGCACCCCACAGCCCGCGGCGATGCTCCTGGCCGCACCAACTAAAGGAACCCCCATGGCACATCGAGCACTACAACGCATCGTCGCCGCAGGCGCCACCACCGCTCTCGCCGTCGGAACACTCGGCCTGCTGTGCACCGGCATAGCCAACGCAGACTCCAGAAAAATCGAGTGGTGGGACGGGAACACCCACTTCTTCCGCACCATCAGCAACGAAACCCCCGCCGTCGGCGAGACCATCACCATCACCACCAGGTTTGAACGAAGCAGCGAAGAAAAGATCGACTGGGTCAAGGACCACCACCCCAACTGCCTGACCTACGTCAACGACTCGGCCACGATGAACGGCACACCGGTCGAGCCCTACCTCGA
>NZ_JMLO01000048.1:0-14373 GCF_000686785.1 Rhodococcus sp. UNC363MFTsu5.1 | reverse complement strand
CGTCACCATCGAACGGGTCCTGTCCGACAACGGGAGCTGCTACCGATCCGCCTTGTGGAAGCAGACCTGCACCGAACTGGACATCAAACCCAAATACACCCGTCCCTACCGGCCACAGACAAACGGCAAGATCGAACGCTTCCACCGCACGATGGCCGCTGAATGGGCGTTCGCACGCCACTATCAGTCAGAACAAGCCCGACGGACCGCGCTGCCGGGGTGGCTGCACACCTACAATCACCACCGGCAACACTCAGCCATCGGCAGGCACGTTCCCTTCAGCCGCTTGACCAACGTCCCTGGGCAGTACAGCTAGCTCCGCGGCTTGAGGCGGGTGTTCGGCAGGATCGGTGCGGGGATGGTCTCGCGCCACTGCGTGGGGAACGGGCCGTACCGCCCCGCCGTCGCCTCGGCCTGATCCGACCGTTCGCGCTGCCAGTCCTCGCGGAACTGCACGATCTCGTCGTGGCTGCGGCCGATGAAGTTCCACCACATGACGATCTCCTCGCCGAGCGGCTCACCACCGAGCAGCAGGATGCGTGTCCGCTCGTCCTCGGAGGCCCGCACCTCCATCCGGGTGGCACCCGGCGACAGATACACCAGTTGACCCGGCTTCGCGCTCACCCCGCCGACCGTCGCGCCACCGGTGTCCACCAGCACGCCGTGCTCGAAGCCGGGCTCGAGGTCGAGCTGCAGGGACCGGCCCGGCGGCAGGGTCAGTTCGGCGCCGAGCAACGCGCTGAACGTCTTCACCGGGGACCGCTGCCCGAAGAGCGTGCCGAGGAACACCAGCACCCGCACCCCGTCGTGATCGACCACCGGCGGCGCGTAGTGCTCGAAAGCGGGTGCGGTGAAACGATGTTCGTCCGGCAGCGCGACCCACAGCTGGACGCCGTGCAGCACGGACGTCTGCGGTGTCGAGAACTCGGAATGGGCGATCCCCGAGCCTGCGGTCATCAGGTTGATCTCGCCAGGCCGGACCAGCGCATGGACTCCCGTGGTGTCGCGGTGCTCGATCTCGCCGGTGAACAACCAGGACACCGTCTGCAGTCCGGTGTGCGGGTGGCCTGCGACCTTCATGCCACCGCTCGTCGAGACATCGTCGGGCCCGTAGTGATCGAGGAAGCACCAGGCGCCGATGAACGACTGCGCGCGTTGCGGGAGCGAGCGCCGCACCGGCATCGCGCGCGGGCCGCCGAGGGGCACATCGCGGAAATCCAGGAGCCGCGGGCCACCGTCGCGACCCTCGTCGCCTGCGCAGACCAGCTCGTCGGGAGCGGGGTCGAGATTGCTCATCGTTCCTCGATCCTGGGCGCTACGGCACCGTCGACGGACTCCGCCCGAACCACCGTCGGACCGCATCCAGGGTATCCCTGCGGCATAGTGGGGCCATGACGGACGAACATGTCGCAGGCGAGCTGGCCCCCGCTGTCCGGGACGCTCCCGCGCTGCACCGCTACGAGATCCGCCTCGGCACGGAGCTGGCCGGGTTCACCGAGTACCTGGACCGGGGCAACCAACGGATCTTCTTCCACACCGAGATCGGGGAACAGTACGGCGGGCGCGGCCTGGCGAGCCTTCTGATCCACGATGCGCTCGCCGAGACCGTGCGCGACGGCAAGCGCATCGTCCCGATCTGCCCCTTCGTCGCCGGCTATCTCGAGAAGCACGACGACTTCGCGGCCGAGGTCGACCCGGTGACGCCCGAGGCACTGCAGGCCGTGCGGGACTCGCAGGCCTGACGGACCCGGAATTTTGGCGGGCCGACCCGAGTTACCCATGTAGTTGACATTTTGACTACATGATGGAGGGCGGCTCGATGGAACTCGGCTTGACGACGTTTGCGGAGGTCGGCACCGACGGCCGGAACGGGGGCGTGTCGCCGCGACAGCGGCTGAACAACCTCATGGAAGAGGTCGCTCTCGCGGAGCAGGTCGGCCTCGACGTGTACGGAGTGGGCGAGCACCACCGCGCGGACTTCGCGGCCTCCGCCCCCGCCGTCGTCCTGGCTGCCGCCGCGGCCAGGACCGAGTCCATCAAGCTGACCAGCGCGGTCACCGTGCTGAGTTCCGACGATCCCGTGCGCGTGTTCGAGGAGTTCGCCACCCTCGACCTGATCTCGGGTGGCCGCGCCGAGGTGATGGCAGGCCGCGGCTCGTTCACCGAATCGTTCCCGCTGTTCGGCTACGACCTCGCCGACTACGACGAGCTGTTCGTCGAGAAGCTCGGCCTGCTGCTGGCCATCCGCGCCTCCGAGACCGTGACCTGGTCGGGAAACCACCGGGCAGCGCTGGACCGGCAGTCGATCCACCCCCGGCCCGAGCGCCCGCTCCCGATCTGGGTCGGCGTCGGCGGCAATCCCGAATCCGTCGCCAGGGCAGGATTGTTGGGCCTGCCGATGGCGCTCGCGATCATCGGCGGCAGTCCTGCACGGTTCGCCCCGCTGGCCGATCTGCACCGTCGCGCCGTGACGGAGGGCGGCCACGAATCCCAGCCGATCGCAGTGCACGCGCACGGGTACATCGCCGACACCGAGGAACAGGCCGCGGCCGAGTTCTACCCGAGCTATGCGGCCGCGATGACCGGGCTCGGCCGGGAACGTGGCTGGGCACCAATGACTCCCGCGAGCTTCGACGGCATGCGCGGCCCTGGCGGCTCGCTGATACTGGGCAACCCGGAACAGGTCGCGGAGAAGATCGTCGACATGCGCGAGACCCTCGGGATCGAACGGTTCATGCTGCACCCCAGCGTCGGCCCGCTCCCCCACGACAAGGTCATGCGGACCATCGAACTGCTCGGCACCAAGGTCGCCCCACTGGTACGGCAGTAGCCAACTGTCCGGCGGGCCTCGAACCCGCCGGACACCAACTGGTCACGCGTCCGACACCCAAATGGACTGTCCTGCCGTTACGATCCCTTTACTGGCCCCCGCGCGGTGCTGTGACGGGGGAACGCCGACGCAACGGGCCTCGGCGGGATCGACCGTCGGGAAGAGGCCAGATGTCCGTGGTGAATTGGGATACACAGCAGGCGCGAAATCGGATCCCGAAATATGCGCACCCGGTGATTCGCCGTCAGCGACTACTGGATTCGCTCTCCGACGCGATGTCCTCGCCGCCGGACTCCCCGAACACGATCGCCATGCTCATCGCGCCCGTTGGCGCGGGCAAGACGATGCTGCTCGCGGACTGGACCGCCGCCGCCTCCACACAGCCGGACCCCCCGACGATCGCCTGGCTCACCATCGAGGATCGGGACAACGACATGGGCGCGGTCCGTTCCGCGGTTCGCGCGGCCCTGGAGAACTCGGCGAGCCCAGCGGTCTCCGAGGCGGTTCGCCTGCTGCCGCCCACCGCCGAGGACGACTTCCCCGCCGCCCTGGCCCAGGCGCTCGAGGCCGTCGGCGAGCCGGTCTGGCTGATCGTCGACGACGCGCACCTGCTGCACGAACCGACAGCACTCGAGTCGCTGGGGCAATACCTCCGCTGGGCACCGCCGTGCCTGCGCACCGTCCTGGCCGGACGCTTCGAACCGCCCCTCGCCCTTCATCGAATGCGCCTCGAGGGCAGGGTCTACGACCTCTCCCATCGTGAACTGGCCTTCACCGAGGGCGAGGCGGCCATCCTGTTCGCGGAGCACGGAGTCCGCCTCGGCGACTGCGACCTGGCCAGGATCCGCAGCCGCACCGAGGGGTGGGCGGCCGGTCTGCGGCTCGCCGCGATCTCCCTCGCGCGCCACCCCGACCCGACCGCGATGATCACCGATTTCAGCGGGGACAGCAGGGTGGTCGCCGACTATCTCGTCAACGAGGTGCTGGACGGTCTCACCGGGGACGAGCGAGAGTTCGTCGTCGAGACGTCGATCCCCGACGCCTTCACCGTCCAACTCGCCGAGGCCCTCACCGGGAACCCGGGGAGCCGGGATGTCCTCGACACCCTCGAGCACTCCAATTTTCTCGTCGAGCGGGTGTCCGGCTCGCCGGGCTGGTACCGGTATCACCCGCTGTTGCGCGAGTATCTGCGCGCCGAGGTCGGCCGGCTGGGACGCCATGCGGTCGGAGACCTCGAGCGAGTCGCAGCCGGGTGGTTCGCCCGCAGCGGCGATCACGTGCACGCGCTCGAGCACGCGCTGCACGCGGGCGACGACGACGCACTGCTGGCGCTGCTGCAGGAGTGCGGTCTGAGGCTGGTGCTCGCGGGCAGCTGGGACGCCGTCATCAGCGTCCTCGACCGGGTGCCGCCTGCCGTGCGTACCGATCCGTCCACCCGACTGCTCAGGGTCGCCGCCGAGCTCGCCAGGGGCAACACCGCCGCGGCCTCCTCCACCCTCAGCGCGCTCGACCGCGCATCGGCGCAGGATCACGCCGAGATGCCTGCCGAGCTCGAAATACTCGGAGACGGGCTCCGCCTGCAGGTCGCGGTTCAGACCGGCGGAATCGAAGACGCCCTCGAAACGCTGCAATCGGACCCGGTCGGCGAGGCAGGCGACCCGGAGCTCGACTCCTTCACGCTGCTGCAGGAAGGCATCGCCGAGATGTATCTCGGCCGGCTCGAGCCCGCTGGCCTGCACCTGGAGGACGCGCTGGCCACTGCCCGCGCCGCCGAACTGCCCGCCGTCGTGCTGCAGGCCCTCGCCGCGCTGGCCGCGCTGGCGGCGTATCGGTGCCGACTCGACGACATGGCCGCCAGGGCATCGGAGGCCTCGGACCACGGCCGCGCCCACCACCTGACCGACCACCGACACTTCCACCTCGCCCAGCTGTTCGGCGCCCTCGGCCATTATCTGAGGGTCGAGGACGAGGCCACGGAGCGGCTGGCGAGTCAGTGCGTCCCGCATCTCGTGGACTGCGAGAGCCCGGCGTTGGGACGGGCCTCCGTGCTCCTGGGGGCCATCATCGAGTTCGAGTCCACCGATGACCGGCACGCGGTGGCGAGGGTGATCCGCGACCATTGCGCGCCCACGCGGAACCGCCCGCTGCCGCCCGGCACCACTGCTCTCGTCGCACTGTCCGCCCAACGGGCGTTCCTCCAGGTCGGGGAGCCCGTCTGGGCCGCCCAGGTCGCTGAGTTGATCACGGCAGAACTCGGTCACGGCGGCGAGGCCGCCGTGCTGCACGCCACGATGTCGCTGCACCACCGACGGCTGGACGCGGCGCGCCGCGAGCTCGCCCCTGTCCTCGGCGGTGAACTCGAATGCCTGTCGGCGGTCACACTCATCCGCGCCTGGCTCATGTCGGCCACCATCGCGGACGCAAGGAACGAGTCGATCACCGCGCGGTCCGCGCTGGTCGAGGCCATGACCATCGCCGAACCCGAGGGCATCCTGCGGCCGTTCTACGACGGCGGCGAGCCGCTGAGGGATCTGCTGGACCGGCACCGCGACCGTTTCGGGGTGTACGACAAGTTCGCCGCGCGCGCGCGGTCGGTGATCCCGCAGTCCGCGCAGGGTGCGACCGACCTGCTCACCCCCCGTGAGATGGAACTCCTCGTCGAGCTGCCCTCCTGGCACACCGCCGAACAGATCGCCGCGGACCTGTTCGTCTCCGTCAACACCGTCAAGACCCACCTGCGCGGCATCTACCGGAAGCTGGATGTGCGGACCAGGCGGGACGCCATCACCGAGGCCAGGGCGCGCGGGTTGCTGTGACCGCGGCCGCGCATTTCACCACTCGCGGGTGAGGCGTGCGCCCCACATCGGCGGACACTGGGAAGTCGAAGGTCTACTGATCACGGATCAGCCCAGTCGACTCAGGAGGAGGCCCGTCGGTGGCACACCCCCAATCCGCCCGGGTCCGCTACGAGTTCCTCGTACGCGGTGATCTGTCCGAGCGCGTACTGGCCGCCTTTCCGGAGCTGAGCGTGTCGCCAACCCCGCACGCCTACACGACGCTGTACGGCCCGATCGACGGCGACGTCCAGCTGCGCGGGATGCTCGCGCGCTTCGACACGATGGGTCTGACGGTCATCGAGATGCGACGCCTCCCCGACTGAATCCGGGCAAAGAAAGAATCCGCATTCCCGCGCACCGGCGGCTGCCGGTGCGCGGGAATGCGGATTCTGCCGCGTCGAGCGGTCAGTTCATACCGCTGATGTTCGTCGAGCCGGTGACCGCGGAACCGATGAGCGGCTGCAGCGCCTTCTCGCCCTCGTCGATCACGGGGTCCATTCCGGAGATGTTCGTCGAACCGGTCACGCTCGAGCCGAACAGCGGCTGCCCGTTCGGCATCGAGCTGCTGCCGCCGCCGACCGGCGTGCCGTTCTCGTTGGCACCCGCGAGGTTCACCGAGAGCGCGTCCTTGAGCTTGGCGCCGAACACGTTGGCGCCGGAGAGGTTCGCCCCGGCCATGTTCGCGCCTGCCAGGTTCGCGTCGACGAGGTTCGCGCTGACCAGGTAGGCGTTGGTCAGGTTGGCGCCGCCCAGGTTCGCGTTCGCGAGGAGCGAGTTCCCGAGGTTCGCGCTGCTCAGGTTCGCGCCGGTCAGGTTCGCACCCGACAGGTTCGCGCCGAGCAGGTTCGCACCCGACAGGTTCGCCCCGGCCAGGTTCACGCCCGTCAGGTTCGCGCCGGCCAGGTTCGCGCCGATGCAGTCGGTGGCGTGTTCGGGATTCGGGCTCGAGACGACAGTGCAGGTTCCGAGGACCGTGTCGGCGCCCGCGGTCGGCACCGCCGCCAACCCCACGATCGCGATTCCGGCACTCAGAGCCGCGACGCCAAGCCCACGGACAGCGTTGTTCAAAGCCGACATGAAATTTCCCACTTCCCGAACGACCCCAGCGGGTCGAAATCACAGCCCGACGCGGACACATTAAACGAACTGAGCCACCCCGTCCTTCTGTTTCGCAAAACAAAGCTATCGACGGGTTCCCGGGCAACCGACCTGCCCTTCCGGACCAAGTCCGGGGGCCCGGTCAGTCGCGGGCATCACGACGCTCCCGACGGGTGAGATCCTGCGCGATTGCCGAGGCAGGTAGACTCTTCCTCATGCAGCGGGCGCTCCTTCTTCACCGCCGCGACGGGGTCTGATCCAGACTGGCCACCCGTCGCGGGGTTCAGACGCGCCGGTCGACACCACGGACCAACCGTCCCTTCATCTCGGAGAATCGTCAATGTCATCCGCCGACGCTTTTACTTCCGGATCGCGCACCATCACGCCGCCGTCGAAGCCCGCACCTGCCGACCAGCCCGTCTGGAACCAGCAGAAGAACTCCTCCATGCCGACCTACCGGTATCGGTCGTTCGCCGAGGAGGTCGAGCCCATCTCCCTCCCGGACCGCACCTGGCCGGACAAGACCATCGACCGCGCCCCGCTGTGGTGCGCCGTCGACCTGCGTGACGGCAACCAGGCCCTCATCGACCCGATGAGCCCGGCCCGCAAGCGCCGCATGTTCGACCTGCTGGTGCGGATGGGTTACAAGGAGATCGAGGTCGGCTTCCCGTCGGCCAGCCAGACCGATTACGACTTCGTCCGCGAGATCATCGAGGACGGGGCGATCCCCGACGACGTGACCATCCAGGTCCTCACCCAGTGCCGCGACGAACTGATCGAGCGCACGTTCGCCGCCTGCGACGGCGCCCGCAGCGTCATCGTGCACTTCTACAACTCCACCTCGATCCTGCAGCGCCGGGTGGTGTTCCGGGCCGAGCGCGACGCGATCAAGAAGATCGCCACCGCGGGCGCCCGCAAGTGCCTGGAGGAGGCGGCGAAGTACCCGGACACCAACTGGCGGTACGAGTACTCCCCCGAGTCGTACACCGGCACCGAGCTGGAGTACGCGAAGGAGGTGTGCGACGCCGTCACCGAGGTGATCGCGCCGACGCCCGAGAACCCGATCATCCTGAACCTGCCCGCCACCGTCGAGATGGCGACGCCGAACGTGTACGCCGACTCCATCGAGTGGATGAGCCGCAACCTCGCCCGCCGTGACTCCGTGATCCTGTCCCTGCACCCGCACAACGACCGCGGCACCGGTGTCGCGGCAGCGGAGCTCGGCTTCCAGGCCGGGGCGGATCGCATCGAGGGCTGCCTGTTCGGCAACGGCGAGCGCACCGGCAACGTCTGCCTGGTCACCCTCGGCCTGAACATGTTCACCCGCGGCGTGGATCCCCAGATCGACTTCTCCAGCATCGACGAGATCCGTCGCACCGTCGAGTACTGCAACCAGCTGCCCGTCGCCGAGCGGCACCCGTACGGCGGCGACCTGGTGTACACGGCGTTCTCCGGCAGCCACCAGGACGCGATCAACAAGGGCCTCGACCAGATGAAGATCTCGGCGGACGCACAGGACGCCGACGTCGACGACATCCTCTGGGCGGTCCCGTACCTGCCGATCGACCCCAAGGACGTCGGCCGCAGCTACGAGGCCGTGATCCGGGTGAACTCGCAGTCCGGCAAGGGTGGCGTCGCCTACATCATGAAGGCCGACCACGGCCTGGTGCTGCCGCGCCGCCTGCAGATGGAGTTCTCCTCCGCCGTCCAGAAGATCACCGACGGCGAGGGCGGCGAGGTCTCCCCGAAGGAGATGTGGGACGTCTTCAACGAGGAGTACCTGGCCCCGATCAGCCCGCTGGAACGGATTCGCCAGAAGGTGACCGCCTCCGAGGAGGACGGCGGCACCGACGCCATCACCGCGGTCGTGAAGGCGAACGGCAAGGAACAGGAGATCACCGGCTCCGGCAACGGACCGTTGGCCGCCTTCGTCGATGCGATCGGGACGATCGGCTTCGACGTCCGGGTGCTCGACTACAGCGAGCACGCCATGTCCGCCGGCGACGACGCGCAGGCCGCGGCTTATGTGGAGTGCGCGGTGACCCGGCCCGACGGTGTCACCAAGACGGTGTGGGGCGTCGGTATCGCGACCTCCATCACCACCGCCTCGCTGCGCGGCGTGGTCTCCGCGGTCAACCGCGCCTACTAGGCGCTACACGCCTGTGCGCGCGTCGTATCCCGATGGGGGTACGACGCGCGCACAGTTCGTTCAGCACCGTCTCGGCTGATTCACCTCAGTCCGGGGTGACGATGGCGAAGTCGGGGTCCGGCGCATCGAGGTACCCGGCGAGCTCGGCGAGCTTCGCGACGTCTCCCTCCGCGACGATCGTTCCGTCTCCGATCGCCTTCGCGATGTCCGCGCCGCCGACCAGCACCCCGAGGAGCACGGGTCGGGTGAGGGTGAAGGTGGCGTCCGCACCGGCGGATTCGCCGTCGATGTCGAAGTGGACCAGCAGCCCGTTGCTGAGTTGCGTCCGGTGCACCAGGTCCTCGTCGGTGACCCGCCAGTCGATCACGATGCGCGCCGACCACGCCCTCGGTCCGTCGATCCGCAGGGACACCGCGTCGAAGACCTGCTCCACCGTCAGCGCGGCCGCGATGTCCGGGGCTGCGGACGTGGTCGGCGTGCCCACCGGTCCGTTCCGCAGCTCGTACGCCCCGGTGAGGTAGAAGTTCCGCCAGGTGCCGTTCTCGGCGCCGTAGCCGAGCTGTTCGAACGTGTCGGCCTGCAGCGCCTTTGCCTCCGCGTTGCCGGGTTCGGCGAAGATCACATAGTTGACCACCTGCGCGACCCAGCGGAAGTCTCCGGCAGCGAACGACTCCCTTGCCCTGCGCAGCACCTCGGCCGAGCCGCCCATGAACTCGACGTGCCGCTTCGCGGACTCCACCGGCGGGTGCTCCCAGAGATGCGCTGGGTTCCCGTCGAACCAGCCCATGTAGCGCTGGTAGATCGCCTTGACGTTGTGGCTGACCGAGCCGTAGTAGCCGCGGGTGTGCCAGGCATCCGCCAGCGCGGGTGGCAGCTCGATCTCCTCGGCGATCTCGATTCCGGTGTGGCCCTGGTTGATCCGCCGCAACGTCTGATCGTGCAGGTAGCCGTACAGGTCCCGCTGCAGGGACAGGAACTCGGTGAGGCGCTCGGTGCCCCAGGTAGGCCAGTGATGCGAGGCGAACAGCACGTCGGACTTCGAGGCGTACCGGTTGATCGACTCGGTGAGGTACTTGGACCATACGTGCGGATCGCGGACCAGCGCGCCGCGCAGGGTCAGCAGGTTGTGCAGCGTGTGGGTCGCGTTCTCCGCCATGCACAACGCCCGGAGTTCCGGGAAGTAGAAGTTCATCTCCGACGGAGCCTCGGTGCCCGGCGTCATCTGGAACTCGATGCGTACCCCGTCGACGGTCTCGACCTGCCCGGTCGAGGACACGTACAGGGTCGGCATGATCAGGGTGGGCGTGCCGGTGGACGTCGTCTGGCCCAGCCCGGCACCGACCCCGCCGCGGGGCCCGCGGGGCAGCGCGGCGCCGTACATGTAGGCGGCCCGTCGGGCCATCGCGGTGCCTGCGTAGACGTTCTCCTCGACCGCATGTTCCACGAAGCCGACCGGCGCGAGGATCGGGCAGCGCCCCGCGGCCACGTCCTCCTCCGTGGTGACACCCTTGACGCCGCCGAAATGGTCGATGTGCGAGTGGGTGTAGATGACTCCGGTGACCTGACGCTCACCGCGATGCTCGCGGTAGAGCGCGAGCCCGGCGGCCGCGGTCTCCGCCGAGATCAGCGGGTCGATCACGATGACCCCGGTCTCTCCCTCGATCAACGTCATGTTGGACAGGTCCAGCCCACGAATCTGATAGACCCGCTCGCTCACCTCGAACAGCCCCTGCTTGGCCACCAATCCGGACTGACGCCACAGGCTCGGGTTCACGGTCGGCGGGCAGGGCCCCTCAAGGAAGGCATAGGAGTCGTTGTCCCACACCACGTTTCCGTCGGAACCGGTCACCACTCCCGGGGTGAGGGCCGCGATGAACCCCCGCTCGGCGTCGGCCAGATCGGTGTCGTCGGCGAACGGGAGGGTGTGAGCGGCCCGCTCGTTGGCCGCCGCGACCGTCTCGGTCGCGTCCTCGAAAGTCGTCATGGGAACCAGTGATCCTCTCGTCGATGCGTGTGAACGGAATCGTGAGTGCTTGTGGCCCCCAGGCGGGCCGCAAGCACTCACGGGCGGCGGAGCCGCCTATCCGAGCAGCTTTGCCTTCGCGGCGGCGAACTCGTCGTCGGAGAGCGCCCCCGACTCGTGCAACTGGGCGAGCTGCTGCAGCTTGGCGATGAGGTCGTCGCCCGCGGGCGCGGCCTGCGGCGCCTGAGCCTGCTGCGCATACGCGGCCTGAGCCTGGGCTTGCTGCGCGTACGCGGCCTGCTGCTGTGCCGCCTGCTGTTCGGCGTACGCCTGCTGCTCCGCGGCCTTCTGCTGGGATCGGCGATTCATCGCGTTGGACGTCGCCTGGGCGGTGCCCGCGATCACGGCGGTGCGCGCAACGGTGCCGAGCAATCCGGGGCGGCCGATGCGGCCGGCTCTGAAAACCATGAAACTCTCCTGTGCTGGTGCGGGATTCCTACAGTGCGGCAGCGACGGCCGCCACGACCGCGTCGCGGGGGATCTGAACGTGCAGGGCGACCTCGCCGCCCGCGCCGCGGACGGTCGACGCGATCTGGCGCGCCCACGTCTCCTCGTAGACGATGATCGCGGCCGAGGTACCGGGCTCGAGCGAGTCGCGCACCACGTCGAGATCCTGGTCGCTGATCAGTGCCTTGGCCTCGATCGACAGGATGGCCAGTCCGACGTCGTCGAGATCCTCGTCGACGTCCACCTGGGTGATGTTGCCGTCGGCGTCCTTCGCGATGTAGACCAGGTCGAGCAGCGTGACGTAGCCCCGCTCGACCACATCCTGGAGCGCGGCGATGGTTCCGGGATCCACTTGAGCCCCTGGAAAGGTCAGCACCACCAACTCCACCGGGCCGATGTTCAATGAGTCGCTCATGCCGCCCAGCCTGCTCCGCGCCGTCTCGAGTCGCCTCACCCCGCACGGATGAATCGCAACTCACCTGCAAAGGATGATGCCCCGCTGCGCGCGACTCTGAGATCCTCAGACGAACAGTCGGACCCTTATGTGAATGGAGCCTTTGATGGACGACGTGAACTCGTTTTGGGATTTCCTGTGGCTGATCATCATCACGTTCGCCTTCGTGGCGTACCTGATGCTGCTCTTCTCGATCATCGGTGACCTCTTCCGCGACCACAAGCTGTCGGGTTGGTGGAAGGCGGTGTGGGTCTTCTTCCTGATCTTCCTACCGTTCATCACGGCCCTCATCTACCTCATCGCCCGCGGTGACAGCATGACCAAGCGGTCCATCGCCGCAGCTCAGCACCTCAAGGATGAGCAGGACGCCTACATCAAGAACGTCGCGGGCGGAAAATCCCCCGCGGACCAGATCGCGGACGCGAAGGCGCTGCTGGACAGCGGCGCCATCACCGACGCCGAATTCCAGGCACTCAAGGGCAAGGCGCTCTCCTAGCCTTCTCCCGCATTGCCGACGAAACTCCGGGCGCCCCTGCGGTGCCCGGAGTTTCGTCGTCTGTGCCTCACCCCTTCACGTTCGCCGCTTCCTCCCGGAATGCGGCGAGCACCGCCCCCACCGCGGGCCGGTCCGTCGCGGCGGGCCGGGTCGCCAATTCGTAGATTCGGGCCGCTCGGACACCGGCGAGGCGCTTGCACACCAGCCCCTGGTGCGCGAGCGCATAACGCGGCATCAGGGCCACCCCGTGGCCCGCCGCGACCAACTCCTCGATCACCCGGAAGTCGTTGATGCGCTGGACTACCCGCGGCTGGACCCCGGTGGCAGCGGCCACCGACTGCAGCACATCGTCGACGGGGAACCCGCCGCGCACGCTGATCCAGCTCTCGTCCGCCAGCTCGTCGAGACCCACCTCGGACCTGTCGGCAAGCGGATGCCCCGGGCCAAGGAGCAGGTCGATGGGCTCACGCATCAGCGCCTCTGTCCGCACCCGGGGCGAGATCAGCGAGGGAGCACGCTCGTCGCGGTGGGTGAGGACCACGTCGAAATCGGCCAGTAGCTGCGGCACCGCCGAGGCCGGCTCGTCCACGTCCTGCGCCTCGATCTCGACCCCGAGGTCGGAGATCCGGGCGAGGACCCCCGGCAGCAGCAGCGCGGCGCCGGAGGGGAAGAGCGCGACCCGGACCCGCCCGCGCGGCGACCCACGATAGGAGGCCATCTCCGCGCTCGCCCGGTCCAGTGCGGCCAGCACGTCCTCGGCGCGCAGGACCAGCGCGTGCCCGGCATCGGTGAGTCGCAGGCGACGACCGTCCGGCTCGAGGATCGCGACCCCCGCCTCGCGGGCGAGGATCTTGAGTTGCTGGGAGACCGCCGACGGTGTCATCGAGAGCGCGGCCGCCGTCGCCGACACCGTGCCCCGGTCGGCCAGTTCACGCAGCACACGGAGGCGTTCGGCGTCCATGCAGGAAAGCTACTCTGTCCGACAACGAACTTCGCCCGCCGCACACCTTCGTCGGTAGCGGCCGGGCCACACATTGGGGGCAGTCATGGGCTACACATCCTTCACGAACTGGCGACTACTTGAGGGCGACCCGGACGTCATCTGGCACGCCTTCACCCACCCGGTGGAGTCCGGACTCTACGAGGAACACAAGACGGAGACGGTGCTCTTGCCGGACTTCGCGATGGCCGCCGGGCACGGCTGGGACAGCAGACACGGCGAGGAGTGCGACTTCGACATCGTCCGCTGGACCATCACCCGGCACGTGCCGAACAGGGTGTTCGAGTTCTCCGGCAAGCAGCGGGGCATCCGGCAGGATGTGGTGCTCACCATGGAACCGGCGGACGGCGGTCACATCGTCACCGAGACCATTCGCTTCCGCCCGGCGTTCAAGGGAAAGCCGGGGGCGCAGCTCGTGTCCTGGCTGCTCCTGGCCACCGGCCTACTGGCCAAGGTGGGCGACGACCACGGCGAATCGCTCGATCTGCTCGAGGAGCACATCGCCGCCGGGTGACACGACCGGGCAGCCCCGGCCGTCCCGCCAGTTGGCACAAATCCATGATGAGAACGGGATGCACGGTAACAACGAGTAACCTTCAACAGATTCACATGGCGAGGGCCCGCCACGGTTGGGCCCTCGCCGTGTTGCGTCATCGACCAACCCAGCGGGTGCAGGCAAATCGGTCGGCCTCTCCTGCCACGATCCAAAGGAGTTCGGCCCCGTGTGTTCGATCCTCGGCATTTTCGATCTGCAGTCCGGCGACGATCTGGCCGCGCTGCGCGTTCAGGCCGTGGAACTGTCGCGCAGGCAACGGCACCGCGGGCCCGACTGGAGCGGGGTGTTCGTCGGTGACGGCGCGATCCTGGTGCACGAGCGGCTGGCGATCGTCGACCCCGCCAGCGGATCGCAGCCGCTGCGCTCGCGGGACGGTCACCTCGCGTTGGCCGTCAACGGGGAGATCTACAACCATCGTGAGCTGCGCGCGGCCAGTGGTTACGACTTCACCACCGGCTCGGACTGCGAGGTGATCAGCGCCCT
>NZ_JMLO01000047.1:0-14817 GCF_000686785.1 Rhodococcus sp. UNC363MFTsu5.1 | reverse complement strand
TCGGCAACGACTACTCCAAGACCACCCTGTACGGCCAGCCGTTCAGCATCGGATAGGAAGACGGAATCATGAACTCCAGCACCACCGGCCTGCGTCGCGGGCTGCAGATCTCCGCCGTCGGCGCCGCCACCGCCGTCGCGATCGGCTTCCTGTCCGCGGGCGCTGCGAACGCCGACACCTTCGTCCCCCTGCCGGACGGCACCATCAGCAAGACGCTCGCCGACGGCACCGTCGTCACGATCACCCGCACCGGCGAGACCGCCAACATCTCCCCGTCGATGGGATCGACCCCGCTGCACCGCAACGTGTGGGTGTCCGGCCGGATCGGCGCAGAGGTAACCGGGCCGAATGCCAAGGGCGGCAGCATCACCGCGGGCTACGTGGTGGCCTGCCAGCTGACCCTCGGCGGCAAGGGCGGCGCCGACAGCGGGATGTCGTCGAACTGGGAGGGCGAGAGCGTCAAGCAGACCGCCAAGGGCTCCGGCACCGTCAGCATCGGTCCAGGCCAGGCCAAGAACATCCGGCTCCTCGACCTGGAGAAGGAGGACAGCTACGGCAACGAATCCCACTCCGGCGCAAACTCGTTCAAGGGCACGTCCGGCTCGGTCACCTACGCCGACTCCACGATCGGCGTCGAGGGCTGCGCCGGCTACGCGCAGGCCCGCTCCTACGCCACCGTCTCGGTGAGCACGGACACCATCACCAGCAGCACCACGCTGTGGGGGCAGCCGTTCAGCATCGGCTAGCCACCGCACGACGAGTCCGGCCCCAACGCGACCGCCGCAGTGGGGCCGGACCCGTTCCGGTCAGGCGCTGAGGTAGCCGCGCAGCACCCGGGTGACCTCGGTGATCTGCGAGACCGGCACGTGCTCGTCGCGCTTGTGCGCGAGGTTCGGGTCTCCGGGTCCGTAGTTGACCGCCGGGATGCCGAGCGCCGAGAACCGGGCGACATCGGTCCAGCCGTACTTCGCGCGGAACTGCCCGCCCGCCGCGCCGATCAGCGCGGCGGCGGCCGGTGCGCCCAGGCCAGGCAGCGCCCCGGCCGAACTGTCCGTCACCTCGAAGCCGAGGCCGAGACCGTCCACCACCTCACGGACGTGTTCGATCGCCTGATCCACGCTGCGGTCGGGCGCGAACCGGAAGTTCACGTCCACCTCGGCGGCGTCGGGCACCACGTTCCCCGCCACTCCCCCGGCGATGCGCACCGCGGACAGGCCCTCGCGGTAGACGCAGCCGTCGATGTCCACCGACCGCGCCTGGTAGTCGGCGAGCCGGGCCAGCAGCGGCCCGAACTTGTGGATCGCGTTGTCCCCCAGCCAGGATCGCGCCGAGTGCGCGCGGGTTCCCGAGGTCGTCAGCCGCACCCGCAGGGTGCCCTGGCAGCCTGCCTCGATGAACCCGCCCGATGGTTCCCCCAGCACCGCGACGTCGGCCTGCAGCCACTGCGGCAGCTCGCGCTCGATGCGGCCGAGCCCGTTGTGCACGGCCGCGATCTCCTCGCAGTCGTAGAACACCAGCGTCAGGTCGTGCGCGAGTTCCTCGATCGTCGCGGCCAGGTGCAGGAACACCGCGTCGCCGGACTTCATGTCGACGGTGCCGCAGCCGTGCAGCAGCTCTCCCCGCTCGGGGTCGACGGTGCGCGTGCTCGGCACGTTGTCGGCGATCGGCACCGTGTCCAGGTGGCCTGCCAGCATCACCCGGCTCGGCAGCCCGAGATCGGTGCGGGCGAGCACCGCATTGCCGTTCCGGATCACCTCGAAGCCGATGGTCTGCTCGCGCAGCGCCGCCTCCACGGCATCCGCGATCAGCGCCTCGTCGTGCGAGACGCTCGGGATGTCGACCAGGGCGGCGGTCAGCTCGATCGGGTCGGCGTGCAGGTCAAGGCGCGGCGTCGGGGTCACCAGATCAGATTAGGCGGCTCCGCCGCCCGTGAGTCCTTTTGGCCCACAGTGGGACCGTTTGGGCTCACGGGCGGCGAGCATTCACTAGTTGTTGGTGATCTGGAAGCCCTTGCCGGGGAAGTCCCCGGTCTGCCCGTTCATGTCGTCGAGAATCTTCTTTGCGGAGGTGTAGACCTGATATTGGGTTGGGAATCCGTCCACGATCCAGGAGGCGATCCCTGCCCACTCGTTGGGCTTGCCCTTGACGAACATCGGACCACCGGAGTCGCCTTGCTTCATACCGGCCCAGCTGTAGTTCCGGCCGGCCTGGTTGTAGATGACGGGTCCACACTGGACCGTTTTGGGGTCACCGGCCTGAGCGTAACCCTGGACGGTGGTCGAACCGGCGTTGCAGATGGTTGTGCCCGCCCCTGCCACTGTCGGATTTCCGGCCGAGTCGGCCGAGATCGCGTTCATCTTGAACCACGGCTCGGAAGGAACTTGGATCGGACCGGGAACGTAAGGAGCGGGACCCGTGAAGTCGGGATTGAATGGAACTCCGTTCGCGTCTGGTCCGTACTTGGGGACTGTCATCACCTGGCTGGAGAGCGCAACGGTGTCGGCGAACTCGATCACCATGTAGTCGATCCCCGCGATGAGCGGATTGAGGCACAACCCGGATCCAGCCGGGCACTCGCTCTGATCGGCCGATACCCAACGGATCCAGCCAATGGGCCCCGCGGCCATGTCACGCCAATCCCAGACAGGGTGGGTGTTCGCGAGGGTGCGAACCCGCGGAAGCGGGCCCTTGATGGTCCGAATGGGCTCCCACGGGTTGCAGTGCCCGGCGGTGATGCCGACCTTCCTGCCCTGAGAGTCGGTACCGACCGCACCGAGGGTGCACATGTCGGGATGCTCCAGGTTGTTGTCGAATGCGAGCCTCATGCCTGCCGCAACCACCTTCCCGGACTGGGCGACCGCAACGGTCGAGGCAGTCGAGGAAGGAACTTGCACGGGTTCCGCCTGGGCGGTGCCTGCGCCCAGGCTCGCAGTCAGTGCGGCGGCGGTGAGCAGACCGGAGAGATACCGGGTCGAACGTTTCATGTAGAGCTCCTGATGGGTCTCGTGGACATGACAGGCCGCACACTAAACCATCCGGTCGGTTTGTACTGAGGCTTCGCCGCCTGCGCGGTTGGCGAGTCCAGAGACTCGTCAACCTCGCACCGGCGCGAAGCGCTTAGATCTCGTAGATGTCGCCGTCGAACCCGGCCCGGAACAGCCGTCCGGCTGAGAACCCGGCGCGGCCGTTGCCGAAGGTCAGCACGCTCGACCCCGGCAACCCGCCTGCGAGCGCGCAGTACCGGTTCGGCCCGTCCACCCGCAGGATCTCCCCGCTGATGTCGGTCGGCACGATCGGGCGGCCCGCCGCGTCCAGCACCAGCCCGTCCGGCGCGACGAACGTGTCGGCGCCACCGAAGTCCACCAGCGACTCGGGCGCCGCCGGGTTCGCCAGCGGGATCCGGCTCACGCCCGGATTGACGAAGGTCCGCGAGACGTAGAGGTAGCGGTCGTCGCCGCTGAGCGCGGCGCCGTTCGCGCTGGGCAGCACCGCCCAGTCGGGCTGCACGACACCGTTCGGCAGCACCCGCCCGACCAGCGACGCGAGGTCGTTGGTCGCGTACACGGTGCCGTCGCGGGTCACCGCGAGGCCGTTCGCCGCGGAGAGCCCGGACGCGAACGGGCGCACCGCGCCGGTCCCGACGTCGATCTTGACGATGCCGGCCGGCCGCGCGACATCGCCGACGAACACCCGGGCGTCGCCGTAGCCGACCAGCAGGCCGCCGTCCGGCGCGAAGGCAAGGCCGCCACCGATCGGCCCCGGCAGGGTCGCGAACGGCACCGCGGGGGCGCCGGGCCGGTCGATGCGGAGCACCCGGTTGCTACGCAGGTCCGTGAGGTAGAGCCGGCCGGCACCGTCGACCGCCGCTCCCTCGATGGCGGCGCCGGGAACCCGGCCGACCAGCACGGGCGCCCGCCCCGCGCCCGGGCAGAGCGGCGCGGCACCCGCCTGCGGCATCGACAACAGCGAGAGCGCCGCGGCCACCGCGGCCCCGGCCGCCGCGATCCTGACCGAACGAGCGAATCCGATTCCACGCATGCGTCCCCACATCCATCCGGCTGGTACGACGGTCGATCAGCACAGCCTTCCACGGGATGCGCTCGGGTGACGGTTCAATTACTCCAGCCGGTACCCTGACTGCCCGTGAGCACTCAGGGAGCATCGGCAGTCGGTATCGCAAACGTGACCACGGGCGGGGTCGTCCTCGACACCTGGTACCCGGAGCCCACGCTGGGCGAACACGCTCAGGCGGGCACCGTCGTGCTCGAGGGTTCCGACATCCCGGCCGAGCTGGCCGCGCTGGTCGGCGACGACGAGGCCCGCGGCGTCCGCACCGTCGCGGTGCGCACCACGATCGCCGACCTGGCCGCGGCGCCGGTCGACGCGCACGACGCCTACCTGCGCCTGCACCTGATCTCGCACCGCCTCATCCAGCCGCACGGCGCCAACCTCGACGGCGTCTTCGGCCTGCTCGCCAACGTGGTGTGGACCAACTTCGGGCCGTGCGCGGTCGAGGGCTTCGAGCTGGTGCGCGCCAAGCTGCGCGCCCGCGGCCAGGTCACCGTGTACGGCATCGACAAGTTCCCGCGCCTGGTCGACTACGTGGTCCCGTCCGGCGTCCGGATCGCGGACGCGGACCGGGTCCGCCTCGGCGCGCACCTGGCCAGCGGCACCACGGTCATGCACGAGGGCTTCGTGAACTTCAACGCAGGCACGCTCGGCAACTCGATGGTCGAGGGCCGCATCTCCGCCGGCGTCGTCGTCGACGACGGTTCCGATGTCGGTGGCGGCGCCTCGATCATGGGCACCCTCTCCGGCGGCGGCAAGGAGGTCATCTCGGTGGGCAAGCGCTGCCTGCTCGGCGCGAACTCCGGCCTCGGCATCTCCCTCGGCGACGACTGCGTGGTCGAGGCCGGCCTGTACATCACCTCCGGTACCAAGGTCTCCGGCCCCGACGGCACGGTGATCAAGGCCAAGGAGCTCAACGGCCAGTCCAACATCCTGTTCCGCCGCAACTCCGTGTCCGGCGCCGTCGAGGTGACCCCGTGGAAGGGCACCGGCGTCGAGCTCAACGCGGCGCTGCACAAGAACGACTGACGATGACGACGAGCGACCCGGCAAAGGACACCGCCACGGCCCCCGCCGAGGAGGGCGACACCTCGCACCTCGGGCACGGGCTCAAGGTCCGCCATCTCACGATGATGGGTCTCGGTTCCGCGATCGGCGCCGGGTTGTTCCTCGGTACCGGGGTCGGGATCGCGAAGGCCGGCCCTGCCGTGCTGATCTCGTACATCATCGCCGGCATCATCGTGGTCTTCGTGATGCGGATGCTCGGCGAGATGGGCGCCGCGATCCCGGCCAGCGGCTCGTTCAGCCACTACGCCCGCATCGGCATCGGCGAGTGGGCCGGCTTCACGATGGGCTGGTTGTACTGGTTCATGCTGATCATGGTGCTCGGCGCCGAGATCACCGGCGCCTCGGCGATCGTGCACGGATGGCTGCCGGGGGTACCGCAATGGGTGGTGGCGCTGGTCTTCGTCACCTTCTTCGCGGTGGTGAACCTGGCCAAGGTGAGCAACTTCGGCGAGTTCGAGTTCTGGTTCGCCGCCATCAAGGTCGCGGTCATCGTCGCCTTCCTGGTGATCGGTGTGCTGCTGGTGTTCGGGCTGCTGCCGGACACCGACCCGGTCGGGTTCACGAACCTGCTCGGCCAGGGCGGCTTCATGCCGAACGGTTTCGCCGGCATCGCCGCTGGCCTGCTCGTGGTCGCGTTCGCGTTCGGTGGCATCGAGATCGTCACCATCGCCGCGGCCGAGTCGAAGGACCCGGAGCATTCGATCGCCACCGCAGTGCGCAGCGTGGTCTGGCGCATCAGCGTGTTCTACATCGGCTCGATCGCGATCATGGTGCTGGTGCTGCCATGGGATTCGCCGCAGCTGCAGAGCGGCCCCTTCGTGGCCGTCCTGAACCAGGCCCACATCTCCTACGTGGCCGGTTTCATGGAACTGGTGGTCGTGGTTGCCCTGCTGTCCGCCTTCAACGCCAACGTCTACGGCACCTCCCGGATGGCCTACTCGCTCGCCCGGCGCGGCGACGGTCCGGCGCTGCTGGCCGGCCTGTCCAAGACCGGGGTGCCGACCAACGCGGTGCTGCTCTCGGTGTTCTTCGGCTTCGTCAGCGTGCTGCTGAACTGGCTGCTGCCGGACTCGCTGCTGTCGATCCTGCTCAATGCGGTCGGCGCCGCGCTGCTGGTGATCTGGATCTTCATCGTGGTCTCGCAGCTGCGGCTGCGCCCGCGACTGGAGGCAGAGGGAAAGCTCAGCCTCCGGATGTGGGGTTTCCCCTACCTGAGCTGGTTCACCCTTGCCGCGCTCGGCGGCCTGATCCTGCTGATGCTGACGGACGCCGACGCCCGCAAGCAGCTGATCTCCACCGCGGTGCTGTTCGCGGTGATCGCCGGCCTTTCCGTGCTCAATGCCCGCCGGCGGCGTGCGGCCGCCTAGGCAGCCGCACGCGCGTCCGGCTCCGCTCAGCGCGCGGTGAAGCCACCGTCGATCGAGAGGGCGGCGCCGGTGACGAACGATGCCTCGTCGCTGAGCAGAAACGCGACGAACGGCGCGATCTCCTCCGGCTGGGCGACCCGGTTCACAGGGTGCATGGCGCCGATCTGCGCCATCGCCTCGTCGGTGGGGGCCATGGACCCGCGGGAGAGCGGCGTGTCGACCCCGCCGGTGGTGATGGCGTTGACCCGGACTCCCCGCTCGGCGACCTCGAGCGCGACGGACCGGGTCAGGCCGACGACGGCGTGCTTGGCAGCGACATAGGGCGCGACCTCGGGCAGCGCGACGACCCCCAGGTTCGACGCGTTGTTGACGATGGCCCCGCGGGTCTCGAGGACGGCGGGAATCTGGTGCTTGAGGCAGTTGAAGACGCTGGTGACGTTCTGCGACATCTCCGCATCCCAGTCGGCCCCGGCGATACCGGACACCGGGCCGGACGCGTTGACGCCGCCCGCGTTGTTGAACGCCCCGTCCAGCCGCCCGAACTCGGCGACCGCGGCGGCCACCAGCGCGGCGGCGTCCGCCTCCACCGACACATCCGCCGGCACGAAGGTCGCGGTGCCGCCCGCGGCCCGGATGCTCGCGGCAGCCTCCTCACCGACGTCCTTGCGGCGAGCGCCGAGCACGACGGCCGCGCCCTCTGCCGTGAGCCGACGGGCAACCGCGAGGCCGATGCCGGAGGTGCCGCCGGTGACGATGAAGACCTTGGAATCCAGACGCGAAGACATGATGAGTCCTTTCGGAGATCTGCTGAGAGTGGCGCGATGTTCGCCTGAATCAGATTGCGGAATCCCTGCCCTCGATGCTGGCGGGAATCGGACGACGCGTTTCGGGCGAATCGGGTCGGTGCGGCACCCCCGCGCATCCTGCACCTGGTGCCAGAAATCGCCCCGCGGCGGCCGAACAGGACGTAGTGTCAGCGACCTACGTCCGTGATCGAACAGGAGTCCTTCGTGAGCTTCATCCTCGTCGAGCGGCCGCGGGAGAACGTGGCCCTGGTGACGCTGAACCGACCCGAGCGGATGAACGCGATGGCGTTCGACGTGATGGTTCCGCTCAAGGAATCCCTCGAGGCGATCAGCAACGACAACTCGGTGCGCGCGGTCGTCCTCACCGGCGCGGGCCGCGGGTTCTGCTCGGGCGCCGACCAGGCCTCCGCCGGCAGTCCCCCGCACATCGACGGCCTGACCCGCCCGTCGATCGCGTTGCGCGCCATGGAGATCCTCGACGACGTGGTGCTGGCGGTCCGCCGGATGCACCAGCCGGTGATCGCCGCGGTCAACGGCGCCGCGATCGGCGGCGGCTTCTGCCTGTCGCTGGCGGCGGACATCCGGCTGGCCTCCACCGACGCCTACTTCCGCGCGGCGGGCATCAACAACGGACTCACCGCGAGCGAGCTGGGGCTGAGCTACCTGCTGCCGCGCGCGATCGGGTCCTCGCGGGCCTTCGAGATCATGCTGTCCGGCCGGGACATCGACGCCGTGGAGGCCGAGCGGATCGGCCTGGTCTCGCGCCTGGTGTCCGGCGACGACCTGCTCGAGGAGTCGTTCACCCTGGCCGAGCGGATCGCGGCCTTCTCCCGGCCCGGCGTCGAGCTCACCAAGCGGACCCTGTGGTCGAGCCTGGACGCCTCCTCGATGGCACAGCACATGAACCAGGAAGGCCTTGGCCAGTTGATGATCCGGCTGATGACCGACAACTTCGAGGAGGCCACCCTGGCCCGGCGCGAGAAGCGGGAGCCGGTGTTCCGGGACAGCAGGTAGGTCAGGCGCCCGCGTCGGAGTCCAGTCCGAACACGATCACCCGGTCGGGGTGGATGCGGATCAGCTCCGGCGACATCCCCCTCCCCCACGGCTCCACGCCCGTCAATGCCTCTGCCCTGCCGCGGATCTCGATGCACCGCACCACCCACGGCTGGATCGACGCGAGGTCGTCGACGACGAAGGCCACCCGCTCGTTGCCCGCGAGGTTGCGGAACTTCCTGCTGGCACCGAGGTTGTGGCCGCCGATGTCGATGGTGCCGAGCTCGGCGTTGAACCGATATCCCACCGGGTTGTTCTGCGGGGCGCCGCGGCGATCGACCGTCGCGAGACGGCCGAGCCGCTGGCTCCCGAGGTACTCGATCTGAGCGGGCGTGAGGGCGGACGCTGTCGCAGTCATGAGGTCTCCCGTCGTCGGCGCGATGCACCCACGACGCTATGACCTCAACCGCCGTTCAGGTCAAGTGGCGAACGGTCGCGCGCGAGCCGACATGACATCCAGGCTGGATCCACAAGCAGCTGCCCGCCGTCGAGGTGACGGCGGGCAGCTGGTGTCCGGCTCTACTTGGGGCCGCCGCCTCCGCCGGTGCCACCGCCCGTTCCCCCGCCGGTACCGCCACCGCCGCCGGTGCCACCACCGGGCCGGCCCGGGCAGGGCTTGGGAACGGTGGGTCCGGTGCCGCCTCCTGCCGGCGCGGCGACGTAGGACGCGGCAACGACAGGCGGCGGGCAGGGATTCGGAGCCGTGGGCCCCGGAACGGGTTCGGCGGGCTTGACGGCGCTTGCGGCGGTGACGGCGTAGGCCGGGCCGGCGGCCGCCGCCGCAACGGCGAAACTGGCGGCGGCGACCGCGATTGCGGTGCGGATCTTCGAGCTGGGCATCTGGTCCTCCAATGACCTGGGTTGGGTTTGCCCATCAATCGTCATCTGCACCAACGTTTTTCAGTAGGTGCCCTGGGGTGCCGAAGGAGCCACCCTGAGGAGGTCGGAATGTTCACCCTTGGCGGGGTTGCGTGGTCACGCCACCGTGATGATCAGCGGGAGCCACGCCACGCCGGGGAACCCAGCGGCGGGTCGCTAGGTGGTACGCAACTCCCGCCTGTACCGCTCCGCGAACACGACCGCGGACACCACGAAGAAGGCAGCGCCGACGAGCCAGCCGGTGGTCGGCCCGACGATCAGCCCGACCACCGCGAACAGCACGACCTGCGCGTACAGCCGGGACGGATTGGGGAGCCTCCTGCGGGACGTCGGCGCCATCCACACCGACCAGATCCCCGCCGCGGCGGCAGGCAACGCGATCGCCACCAGCAACCGACCGAGCAGTGAATCCATCATCGCGATCCCGGCCATGGCCAGAAGAACAAGCATCGCCAGCTCGCACAGGAACGCGATCAGTTCGAGCGGCCCGACCTTCTCCTGCGGCCGTTCACCCAACTCTGTCACCCGCCCGCCTCGGCCACCTTGATGATCAGCTTGCCGAAGTTGCGCCCGGCGAGCATCCCGTTGAAGGCTGCGGGCGCGTTCTCCAGCCCCTCCACGATGTCCTCGCGGTACGCGATGCGCCCGGCGTGGATCCAGCCGGACATGTCGCCGACGAAGTGTTTGAAGTCGCTCTTGACGAACTCGCTCTGGATGAATCCGCGGATCGTCAGGCTCTTCTTCAGCACGTCACTCATGAAGCCGGGCAACCGATCCGGGCCCGTCGGAGCCGCGGTGTCGTTGTAGTGCGAGACCAGCCCGCACACAGGAACCCGGGCGAAGTCGTTCAGCAGCGGGAACACCGCGGCCCACACGGCGCCGCCGACATTCTCGAAGTACACGTCGATGCCGTCGGGGCAGGCCGCCGCGAGTTGCTCGGCGAAGTCAGGGGCGCGGTGGTCGATCGCGGCGTCGAAGCCGATCTCGCGCAGGTAGGCGACCTTCTCGGGTCCGCCTGCGATGCCGACCGCCCTGGCGCCCTTGATCTTCGCGATCTGCCCGACGGCGGATCCGACCGGCCCCGTCGCGGCGGCGACCACCACCGTCTCACCCGGCTTGGGGTCGCCGATGCGCAGCAGTCCCGCGTAGCCGGTGAAGCCGGGCATCCCCAACACACCCAACCAGCTCTGCACAGGCGCGGCCTGCGGGTCGAGCTTGCGCACGTGATGCGCGTCGGTCACCGAGTGCGTCTGCCAGCCCGAGAAGGACAAGACCACATCGCCCGCATGGAAGGCCGGGTCCCTCGACTCGATCACCTCGCACACGGTGCCGCCGACCATGACGTCGCCGAGCTCGACCGGGTCGGCGTACGACTTCGCCGCGCTCATCCGGCCCCGCATGTACGGATCGAGCGAGAGGTAGAGGGTCTTGAGCAGTAGCTGCCCGTCGCCCGGAGTGGGGACCGGGACGGTCTCGATCCGGAAATCGGATGGCCGGGGTTCGCCGACGGGGCGTGACGCGAGCACGATACGGGTGTTCTCGGCTGGCATGGTCATGGTTATCGAGGTTAGTCGCGTCGGGCTCAAAAGGAGCCGTCTCCGTCCACGGTTCGTCTCGACGCGCGAGATCGCGCCCGGTGTCATAGCGTGACCGCCGTGCGCGCGCCCCTCACCCGCCGGTCCCTGCTGCTCGGCCTCGCAGGCGGCTTCGCCGTCGCCGCGCACCGCGTCACGGTCGGCGGGCCCACCGTCGCCAGTTCCGAGCCGCTCCCGATCGGGCCATCCGGGATCCTCCCCGAAACCCCGCCGTTGAGCCCGGTCCCGCCCTCGGTGGCGGCGGTGCAGGCCAGGTACGCGGGTGCGGTCCCCCACGAATGGGGCTTGGCCGTCACCGGGACCAGGACCCGGCTCGCGCTGCCCGACCGCAGGCTCGCCCTCACCTTCGACGCGTGCGGCGGCCAAGGAGGTACCGCGGTGGACGCCGACCTGCTTGGTTTGCTGGAGCGGGAGAGGCTGCCCGCCACCCTGTTCCTCAACGGCCGCTGGATCGACGCCAATCCGACGCTGGCCGTGCGCCTGGCCGGCAACCCGTTGATCGAGCTCGGCAACCACGGGACCCACCACCTGCCGCTGTCTGTGACCGGGCGATCGGCATACGGGATCGCGGGCACCCGTTCGGTGGCGGAGGTCATCGACGAGGTGCTGGTCAATCACCGACGGCTGCAGGAGATCACCGGCGTGGCGCCGCGCTGGTTCCGGCCGGGCACAGCCCACTGCGACGAGGTCGCGGCCGCCATCGTCCGGGATCTCGGCGAGGAGGTCGTCGGTTTCACGGTGAACGGCGATTCCGGCGCGACGATGCCCGCCGCGAAGGTCCGGGGTGCGCTCACCTCAGCGGCACCCGGATCGATCGTGATCGCGCACATGAACCGCCCCGCGGGAGACACCGCGGAGGGACTGGCCGCAGCCCTGCCCGCGCTGCGCGAGCAGGGACACGAGTTCGTCACGCTCAGCGGCGCGGGCGCGTTGGCCTAGGCCCAGCGGATTCAGCCGAGCTTGTTCTTCTGCACCTTGCCGAGTGCGTTGCGCGGCAACGAATCCACCACCCGGATCTCGCGAGGCCGTTTGTGCGCGGACAGCTCC
The DNA here is from genome assembly GCF_000686785.1 of Rhodococcus sp. UNC363MFTsu5.1. Lineage (NCBI taxonomy): Bacteria > Bacillati > Actinomycetota > Actinomycetes > Mycobacteriales > Nocardiaceae > Rhodococcus > Rhodococcus sp. UNC363MFTsu5.1. Next base: position 2,934 of record NZ_JMLO01000047.1, on the reverse strand, counting down.
GCGACCACGTGCTCGATCAGGTCCTCGGGCGAGGGCACATCGCCGACCACATAGGCGACCAGCCGCTGCCCCAGGTCGTCGTCCGGCACCCCGACCACCGCGACCTCGCGGACCGCCGGGTGGCCCAACAGCGAGGTTTCCACCTCGCCCGCCCCGATCCGGTAGCCGCCGGACTTGATCAGGTCGGTCGATTCGCGGCCAACGATCCGATGGAATCCGTGCTCGTCGATCACCGCGACGTCGCCGGTCTTGAACCAGCCGTCCTCGGTCCACGACGCCGCGGTCGCGTCCGGGCGATTGAGATAACCGTCGAACAGCATCGGGCCGCGCACCTGCAGTTCGCCGATGCTCTCGCCGTCGTGCGGGACCGGGGTGCCGTCCTCGTCGATCAGCCGGGTCTCCACACCCGCCACCGGCAGCCCCACCCAACCCGGTCGGTGTTCACCGCCCACCCGGGTGCTGACCGTGATCATGGTCTCGCTCATGCCGTATCGCTCGATCGGCACCAGCCCGGTCAGGTCCGCCAGCCGCTCGAACACCGGCACCGGGAGCGGGGCGCTACCGGAGACCAGCAGCCGGGCCCCGCTCAGCGCCTTGGCCGACACCTCGTCCTCGACCACCCGCGACCACACCGTCGGCACGCCGAAATAGAGCGATCCGTTGGCCTGCGCATAGGCTGCGGGGGTGGGACGCACGGTGTGGATCAGCCTGCTACCGACCCGCAGCGGGCCGAGCAGACCCAGGATCAGGCCGTGCACGTGGAACAGCGGAAGTCCGTGCACCAGAGTGTCGTTCGCGGTCCACTTCCATGCCTCGGCGAGCGCGTCGAGGCCTGCCGCGATGGCGCCCCTGCTCAGCAGCACGCCCTTCGGCGGCCCCGTGGTGCCGGAGGTGTACAGCACGAAGGCGATCGAGGACGGGGGCGGTTCGGGGTGAGAGTGCCAGTCACGGGTGTGCAACCGCACCGGCACCACCGGCAGATCCGTCCCGTCGGGCGCCGCACCCAGCCACGCCTGCGCACCCGAATCGCGCAGGATGTGGTCGAGCTCGGCGGATCCGGCGTCGGGCGGCACCGGCACGACCGTGGCGCCCGCGAGCAGGCAACCGACCACCGCGATCACCGTCGACGCGGTCGGCGTGGCGAGGACGGCGACCCGCTGGGCGCCGCCGATGCGCTTGGCGAGCGCTCCGGCAGCGCCGAGGAGGTCGCTGCGCGAGAGCGTGGTGTCGCCGATCCGAACGGCGTCGGGGAGATCGTCGCCTCGGGCGACGGCGAGGGCGTCTAGTGATCGAAGCAGCACCAGCCCAGCGTCTCACACGGACGGTTCACCAAAAGGCCAACACGTCGGCACCCGAGCCGCAACCATGGAATCACCAGCCGCGATGGCCACGTCCCAGGAGGTGCCATGACCACTGTGATCGCCGTTGCGCCGGCATTGATCGTCGCCGCGACACAGGCCCGCAGGCATCGGACGGACACCCGGCCCGCGGCGGTGATCGACACCTACCTCGCCTGTGTTTCTGGTTCCGCGGCTACTTCTGGCCGGCCCTGCTGACCGTCACCGCGATCCAGTACGTCGGTGACGCGGCGGGACACGTGTACTTCTGGATCGCCGAGGACATCACCAAGTCCGGCAACGTCGGCCCGCCGCTGTGGTTCGACATCATCCTGCCCGTGGTCGGGTTCACGCTCTATGCGCTGTCCTACCGGCGAGGCGGCGACGCGCGGCTGGTAGGCGACGGGACCTGACTCCACCCCGGCCCGGCACGCTTGGCGTACCGGGCCGGGTTGGAAGGGTCAGTCCGGGACGGTGATCCGCCCGTCCAGGACGGCCTTGCGAATCGATTCGCGCAACGCCGAACAGCGGCCGATCCGCGCACCGCGCTTGGTCAGCGACGGGTCCTGCTGGTACTCCTCGCAGATGACCTCGGGGTGGTCGGTGCTCCACTGGACCGTCGTCTGCTGCCAGCTGGCCTTCTCGACGAGGACCCGGTTGCCGCAGCGTTCGCAATCGACCGGCTGCATCAGGCCGAGGCCTCCGCGTCGGCCTTGCGGGCGATGTTGTCGGCGACTTCCTGCTTCCACGCCTCGACCGGCCTTGTGGTGTCGAGCTCGAACTCGAAGCGGTCGACCATCTCCGGCTTGATGTCGGCGACGTCGACGTAGAACTGCTCGTACCAGCGACGCAGCTGGTAGACGGGGCCGTCCTCGTTGGTGAGCAGCGGGTTGTCGATCCGGGTCTTGTTCTTCCAGATCTCGATGTCCTGCTCGAAGCCGATGCCGATGTAGCCGATCATTGCCTGCACCATCTGGTCGGCGATCTCCGCGGGAACCTCCTCGGTCTTCTTGACCTTGATGCCGTACATCAGCACGAACTGGTCCGGGCCCACCGGGTAGTGGCAGTTGATGAGGATCGACTCGGCCTTGAAGTGCTCGTAGTGGTACGTCAGGTCGTCGATCATGAACGACGGACCGTGGTACGCCGCCGTCGAGGTGGTCGACACCAGCTGCGGCACGTCCGGGTCGTCCCACTCGGTGATGTCCTCGCGGCCGACGCCCTCGTACTCCTGGATCGCGACGTGCCCCTCGAAGATGTTCTTGAAGTACGTCGGGAACGAGTAGTGCACGTAGAAGAAGTGCGCCATGTCGACGACGTTGTCGATGATCTCGCGGCAGTTGGTGTCGATGACGATCGACTTCCACACCCAGTCGGTCCACTCCGTGCCCTCGGGGCACATCTGCGGGATCGTCACGTCGGCGGGCGGCGGGTTGCCCTCGGGGTCGTTCCACACGAACAGCAGCTCGTCCTGCTCCATGGTCTGCCAGGTGCGGGTGCGGGCCAACGGCGGAACCCGGCGGGCGTAGGGGATGCCGGTGCACTTGCCGTTGCCGCCCCACCGCCAGTCGTGGAACGGGCAGGCGATCGAGTCGCC
>NZ_JMLO01000046.1:0-17831 GCF_000686785.1 Rhodococcus sp. UNC363MFTsu5.1 | reverse complement strand
GGTCCGCTGCTGTACGGCGGCACGCTGGTGGTCGTCGACTACTACACCTCGCGTTCGCCGGAGCAGTTCCTCGAGCTGCTGGCGCGGGAGCGGGTGACGGTGCTCAACCAGACGCCGTCGGCGTTCTACCAGTTGGCGGAGGCCGACCGGCAGTCCGGGGCGGAGCTGTCTCTGCGGTACGTGGTTTTCGGTGGCGAGGCGCTCGAGCTGCGTCGCCTGAGTGATTGGTACGACCGGCATCCGGACACCGCTCCGACGTTGGTGAACATGTACGGCATCACCGAGACGACGGTGCACGTGTCGTACCGCGAGATCGATGCGCAGACGGCCGCCGCGGCGTCGGCGAGCATCGTCGGCCAGGCGATCGACGGTCTGCGGGTGTACGTGCTCGACGGCCGGCTGCAGCCCGCGCCGGTGGGTGTGCCCGGCGAGATGTACGTCGCGGGTGTGCAGTTGGCGCGTGGCTACCTCGGTCAGCCGGCGCTGAGTTCGGCGCGCTTCGTGGCGAACCCGTTCGACGCCGACGGATCCGCGCTCTACCGCTCGGGTGACCTCGCCCGCTGGAACGCGTCCGGCGAGCTCGAGTACCTCGGTCGTGCCGACGACCAGGTGAAGGTGCGCGGCTTCCGCATCGAGCTCGGTGAGATCGAGGCCGCCGTGCTGGCGCAGGAGTCGGTGGGTCAGGCCGCGGTGATCGTCCGCGAGGACACCTCCGGCAACCCCACGCTCGTCGCCTACGTCGTGCCGAGCGGCTCCGGCTTGGACGTCTCCGCGGTGCGGGACGGTGCCGCCACGGCGCTGCCGGAGTACATGGTGCCGTCCGCGTTCGTGGTGCTCGACGAGATCCCGCTGACGGCGAACGGCAAGCTGGACCGAAAGGCATTGCCTGCGCCTGTTTTCGAGGCGCGGGAGTACCGCGCACCGTCGACGCCCGCCGAGGAGATCGTGGCAGGCGTGTTCGCCGAGGTGCTCGGTCTCGACCGGGTCGGTCTCGATGACGACTTCTTCGAGCTCGGCGGCAACTCGCTGATCGCCGCGCAGGTCGTCGCCCGGATCGGTGCCGCCCTCGACGCCAAGGTACCGGTGCGGGTGCTGTTCGAGGCCTCCACCGTCGCAGCGGTCGCAGCCGTCGTCGACGGGCTCGCAGGCAGCGGCGCCCGTCCGGCGCTGGTGGCGCAGGCCCGGCCGGAGCAGCTGCCGCTGTCGCTGGCGCAGCGTCGGATGTGGTTCCTGAACCGGTTCGACACCGCGTCCTCGATCAACAACATTCCGATGGCGATCCGGCTCTCCGGCCGGCTCGACGTCGAAGCGATGGAGGCCGCACTGGCGGACGTGATCGCGCGTCACGAGTCGCTGCGGACCCGTTACCCCGAGACCGCCGACGGCCCGATCCAGGTGATCGAGGCGCCGGAGGCCGTGGCCGGTGCGCTCGTCCCGGTCCGGGTGGGCTCGGAGGAACTGCTCGAGCGCCTCTACGAACTCGGCACCACGCAGTTCGACGTCACCGTCGAGGTCCCGGTGCGGATCAGGCTCTTCCAGGTCGACGAGGCGGGAACCGACGGCACCGAGTTCGTGCTCGCCGCCGTCGTGCACCACATCGCTGCCGACGGCGCGTCGATCGCGCCGTTCGTTCGCGACATCATGACCGCGTACACGGCCCGACGGGCCGGCGAGGCTCCCGGTTGGTCGGAACTGCCCGTGCAGTACGCGGACTACGCGCTCTGGCAGCGCGAGGTGCTCGGGTCCGAGGACGATCCGCAGTCGACGATCTCGAGGCAGCTCGACTACTGGCGCGGTGAGCTGGCCGGCCTGCCTGCGCAGCTGGACGTGCCCGGTGACCGGCCGCGGCCGGCCGTCGCGACCAACAAGGGCCAGACCCGGCGTTTCGAGCTCGAGCCCGCCCTGCTGGCCCGGCTCGACGCCGTCGCCAAGGCGAACAACACGTCGCTGTTCATGGTGATGCACGCGGCCGCGGCGGTGCTGCTGGCCCGGTTGTCTGGCACGTCCGACATCGCGATCGGCACGCCGATCGCGGGCCGCGGCGAGGCGGCGGTCGACGACGTAGTCGGTATGTTCGTCAACACCCTGGTGCTGCGGACCGAGGTCGACACGGCGGAGTCCTTTGCCGGACTGCTGGCCCGGGTCCGGGCAAACGATCTCGGTGCGTTCGCGAACGCGGACGTGCCGTTCGAGCGGCTGGTCGAGGTGCTCAACCCGGCGCGCTCGCAGGCCCGGCACCCGCTGTTCCAGTTCGCCATGTTCTTCCAGAACCACGCCCAGAGCGCGGTGGAACTGCCGGAGCTGAGCGTCAGCGCGCTCGACTTCGATCCGGAGGTCGCGAAGTTCGACCTGCAGTGGACCTTTGTCGAGACGCCTGCCGCCGCGGGTGTGGCCGCCGGGATGTCGGTCGCGCTCACCTATGCGACGGACCTGTTCGACGAGGCGACCGCGATGGAGTCGTTCGGCCACCGCTTGGTCCGCGTGCTCGACGCCGTCGCCGCGGCGCCCGAGCGGCCGGTCGGGGACTTCACCCTCCTCGAGGCGCGTGAGCTCGAGCGGGTGCTGGTCGACTGGAACGACTCGGCTCACCCGGTCGATGCCGGTGAGCTGCTCCTCGACGCGTTCGACCGGCAGGTCGCGGTGTCGCCGGACGCGGTCGCGGTGACGTACGAGGGCGAGTCCCTGACCTATGCGGAGCTCGCGGATCGCGTCAACCGGCTCGCCCGGTTGCTGATCGCCCAGGGCGTCGGCCCGGAGTCGTTGGTGGCGTTGGCCGTTCGCCGTTCGCTCGACCTCGTCGTCGGAATGTACGCCGTGCTCGAGGCCGGTGGCGCCTACGTGCCGGTCGATCCGGACCATCCGGTCGACCGGATCGGACACATCCTCGACACCGCGGCACCGGTCTGCGTGCTGACCGCTGCGCGAGAGGGATTCGAGGTTCCGGGGGACAGGTCTGTCCTGTGCATCGACACCGTCGACGTGTCGGCCTACTCGCCGGCGCCGGTCACCGACGCGGACCGCGTCGGTGTGCTGCGGCCCGATCACCCGGCATACGTCATCTTCACCTCGGGTTCGACCGGCAAGCCCAAGGGCGTGGCGGTGCCGCACGTCGCGATCGTGAACCAGGTGGCCTGGATGCAGGCCGAGTACGGGTTCGAGAGCGCGGACGTGTACCTGCAGAAGACCGCGACGACCTTCGACGTCTCGCTGTGGGGCTACTTCATCCCGCTGCGGGTCGGTGCCCACCTCGTGGTGGCGACGCCGGACGGCCACCGCGACCCGGGCTACGTCGCCGAGACGATCCGCGACCTGGGCGTGACGATCACGGACTTCGTACCGTCGATGCTGACGGTGTTCTCCGACGTGGTGTCCGCGGACCTCCGCGCGGCCGCCACCTCCGGTGCCGCCGGCACCGGGCTGAACTCCCTGCGGCACGTGTTCGCCATCGGTGAGGCACTGCCGGCGGAGACCGTCCACAGCTTCGAGGGCATCACCGGGGCCCGGCTGCACAACCTGTACGGCCCGACCGAGGCCGCGGTCTCGATCACCTACGCCGACGTGACCGGCACCGCAGCAAGCGGATCGGTGTCGATCGGCCGACCCGAGTGGAACTCGCAGGTCTTCGTGCTCGACTCCCGGCTGCGGCCGGTTCCCGTCGGCGTCCCGGGCGAGTTGTACCTCGGCGGCGTGCAGCTGGCGCGTGGCTACTACGGCCGGGTGGACCTGACCTCCGACCGCTTCGTGGCCAACCCGTTCTCCGCGACGGGCGAGCGGATGTACCGCACCGGCGACCTCGTCACCTGGGATGCCACCGGCGAGCTGAACTACATCGGCCGCACCGACTTCCAGGTGAAGTTCCGCGGGCAGCGGATCGAGCTCGGCGAGATCGAGACGGCCCTGTTGGCGCATCCGGCGATCAGCCAGTCGGTCGCCGTGGTGGCGTCGACGCCCACCGGTGATCAGCTGGTCGGCTACGTTGTGCCGTCGGCGGGTGCCGACGTCGACGTCGACGAGCTGCGCTGCTCGCTGGGCGACGCACTTCCGGCCTACATGGTGCCTGCGGCGCTGATGGTGCTCGACGCGTTCCCGCTGAACGCCAGCGGCAAGCTGGACCGGAAGGCGTTGCCCGCGCCAGTCTTCGAGTCGAGGACGTTCCGGGCGCCCACGACGCCGGTCGAGCAGGCCGTCGCCGACGTGTTCGCCGAGGTCCTCGGCGCACAGCAGGTCGGCCTGGACGACGACTTCTTCGAGCTCGGTGGCAACTCGCTCGTCGCCACCCAGCTGATGGCCCGTCTCGGTGCCGCACTCGACACCCGGGTGCCGGTCCGTGAGCTCTTCGAGGCGTCCACGGTGGCGGCACTGGCAGCCCGGCTGCAGGTCCACGCCGGGGCCGGAGGCCGGGTCGAACTGACCGCCCGGCCGCGCCCGGAGGCGATCCCGCTCTCGCTCGCGCAGCAGCGGATGTGGTTCATCAACCAGTTCGACACGACCTCCGCGGCCAGCAACATCCCGGTGGCGGTCCGCCTGACCGGCGACCTGGACGTCGACGCGCTGCAGGCGGCGATCGGCGACCTGATCGCGCGGCACGAGGTGCTGCGCACGGTGTACCCGGCGCTCGACGGCACCGGACACCAGGTGATCCTGCCCGCCTCGTCCGCGGCGCTGGAGCTGACCACGGTCGAGGTCGGCGAGGACGAGGTGCTCGAGCGGGTGGTCGCGGTCGCGACCGAGGGGTTCGACGTCACCGCAGCGGTTCCGGTGCGCGCGGCCCTGTTCACGGTCGCAGGCACCGACGAGCACGTGCTGGTGCTGGTGGTTCACCACATCGCAGGCGACGGCTTCTCGATCCGTCCGCTGACCCGCGACGTGATGGTCGCGTACGCGGCAAGGGCCGCGGGTGAGATGCCCGGATGGGAACCGCTGGCGGTGCAGTACGCGGACTTCGCGCTGTGGCAGCGGGAGGCCCTCGGGTCCGAGAGTGATCCGGATTCACTGATCGCCCAGCAGATCTCGTACTGGAAGCAGACCCTCGAGGACGTGCCGGTTCAGCTGGACCTGCCCGCCGACCGGGCGCGCCCGATGGTCGCCTCGCATGTCGGCGACACGGTCGAGTTCGGCATCGACGTGGACCTGCACCACGGTCTGATCGAGTTGGCGCGCAACCACAACTCGACGATGTTCATGGTGCTGCACTCGGCGCTGGCCGTGCTGATGGCACGGCTGAGCGGGACCGAGGACATCGCGATCGGCACGCCGGTCGCCGGTCGCGGCGAGGCCGCGCTCGACGACCTGGTCGGCATGTTCGTCAACACCCTGGTCCTGCGGACCGAGGTGGCACCGGCGCAGTCGTTCGCCGAGTTCCTCGCGGCCACCCGTGAGGTGGACCTGTCCGCCTTCGCGAACGCCGACGTTCCCTTCGAGCGGCTGGTAGAGGTGCTCAGCCCCGAGCGCTCGCAGTCCAGGACGCCGCTGTTCCAGGTGGCGCTGTCGATGCAGAACATGGGTCAGACGTCGCTGGAACTGCCCGGCCTGCGGGTCGAGGCACTCGACGTCGATCCCAAGGTCGCCCGACTGGACCTGCAGGTGAACCTCTCCGAGACCTTCGACGGCGAGGGTGCGCCGACGGGTGTCCGCGGCAGCTTCACCTACGCCACGGACCTTTTCGACGCCGCGACGATCGAGGCGTTCATCGCCCGGTTCGTGCGGGTGCTCGAGTCGGTCGTCTCGGGTGCGGACGCGCCGGTGGGCGACATCGAGATCCTGTCCCGGGTCGAGCGGGCCGAGCTCGCCGCGCGGATCGGTGCCGGCGAGACCGAGCCGCAGACGCTGCCCGAACTCCTCGCGGCCGCGGCGGACCGGGATCCGTCGGCCGACGCGCTCGTCGCGGACGGTCGTTCGCTCACCTACCGTGAGCTCGACGAGCAGTCGTCGCGGCTGGCTCGCGCGCTCATCGGCCGCGGCGCAGGCCCGGAGTCCGTCGTCGCGATGGCGCTGCCCCGCTCGGTGGAGTCGGTGCTCGCCATCTGGGCGATCGCGAAGACCGGTGCCGCCTACGTGCCGATCGACCCGAGCTACCCGGCCGACCGGATCGAGCACATGGTCTCCGATTCGGAGGTCGTCGTCGGCGTCACCGCCGCGCCGTTCGTGGCGGCACTGCCGGATTCGGTGCAGTGGCTCGATCTCGACGACAGCGACTTCGTCGCACAGCTGTCCGAGCTGTCACCGGCCGCGATCACGGATGCCGACCGGATCGTGCCGGTCCGGCTCGGGCAGCCGGCATGGGTGATCTACACCTCCGGTTCCACCGGCAAGCCCAAGGGCGTCGTGGTCACCCACGTCGGCCTGGCGGACTTCGTCGAGTTCCAGCGTCGGGCCACCCTGGTGACCCCGGAATCGCGGGTGCTGCACTTCGCGTCGCCGAGCTTCGACATCTCCATCAACGAGATGCTGCTCGCCGCGATGGCCGGCGCATGCCTGGTCATCGCGCCGACGACCATCTACGGCGGCACCGAGCTCGCCGACCTGCTGCGCGGCGAGCGGGTGACGCACGCGATGATGACCCCGACCACGTTGTCGTCGGTTGACCCGTCGGGCCTGCCCGACCTGGGCATGATCGGTGTCGGCGGCGAGGCCTGCACACCGGACCTGGTGGCCCGGTGGGGTGGCGACCGAGAGTTCCTGAACGGATACGGCCCCACCGAGACGACCATCGTCGTCTCCTTCACCGAACCGATGATTCCCGGCCAGCCCATCACCATCGGCAAGCCGGTCTGCGGCGTGCGGGCGCTGGTGCTCGACACCCGCATGCAGCCCGTGCCCGACGGCGTCGTGGGAGAGCTGTACATCGGCGGGTCCAGCCTCGCCCGCGGCTACCGCGGGCGACCGGATCTCACGTCGGACCGCTTCGTCGCCGATCCCTTCGGCGAGCCGGGCGGGCGCATGTACCGCACCGGTGACCTGGTTCGGTGGACCGACAACGGCGAACTCGACTACGTCGGCCGCTCGGACTTCCAGGTCAAGGTGCGCGGCTTCCGCGTCGAACTGGGCGAGGTCGACTCCCTGCTCACCGCGCAGCCCGGCATCGAGTTCGCGGTCACCATGGGTCATTCCGGCGCAGGCGGCGTCAGCACCCTGGTGTCGTACGTGCTGGCCGAGGACGGCGTCGCGGTGGACGTCGACGCGCTCAAGTCGGTGCTCGAGCAGTCGCTCGCCCAGCACATGGTCCCGTCGGTGATCATGGTCCTCGACGAGGTTCCGCGTACCCCGGTCGGCAAGCTGGACCGAAAGGCACTGCCGGCGCCCGTGTTCGCTGCGAAGGCCTACCGCGCCCCGACCAACGAGGTGGAGGAGGCGGTCGCCTCGACGTTCGCCGACGTGCTCGGCATCGAGCGGGTCGGCCTCGACGACGACTTCTTCGAACTCGGCGGCAACTCGCTGATCGCCACCCAGGTGACGGCCCGGTTGGGTGTCTCGCTGAACGCGACGGTACCGGTGCGCACCCTGTTCGACGCGTCCACGGTCGAGGCACTCGCCCTGGCGGTCGCGCAGTACGTCGGTACGGGCGCTCGGCCCGCGCTGGTCGCGCAGGAGCGGCCGGAGACGATCCCGCTCTCGCTGGCACAGCAGCGGATGTGGTTCCTCAACCGGATGGATCCGGAGTCGGCGGCGTACAACATCCCCGTCGCGATCCGGCTCACCGGCGACCTCGACATTGCGTCGCTGCAGGCGGCCGTCGTGGACGTGCTCGAGCGGCACGAGTCGCTGCGCACCCTCTACCCGGAGGTCGACGGCGACCCGCAGCAGGTGATCGTGCCTGCGGCGCAGGCCGTTCCGGACCTGACCCCGGTCGCCGTCACCGAGGCCGAGATCCTCGACCGGGTGGTCGCGCTGATGTCGGCGCCGTTCGACGTCGTCGCCGAGGTGCCGCTACGCGCGGCGCTGTTCGCGACGGGGGAGCGGGACTACGTCCTGGTCCTTTCTGTCCACCACATCAGCGCCGACGGCTGGTCCATCGCGCCGCTGACCCGTGACGTCATGGTGGCCTACGAGTCGCGCCGCGCAGGCATGCCGGGACCGGACTGGTCGCCGCTGCCCGTGCAGTACGCGGACTTCGCGCTGTGGCAGCGCGGCATGCTCGGCGCCGAGGACGACCCGGAGTCGTTGATCTCGAGGCAGCTGGACTACTGGCGCGGCGCGCTCGACGGTGTGCCCGGTCTGCTGGAGCTGCCCACCGACCGGTCGCGGCCGGCGATCGCGAGCAATCGGGGCGCGACCGTGTCGGTCCAGATCGGCCGCGACCTGCGCGCCGGCATCGAACGGGTCGCCCGCGAGCAGGGCGTCACCGAGTTCATGGTCGTGCACGCCGCCCTCGCGGTGCTGCTGGCACGGCTGTCCGGCACCGAGGACATCGCGATCGGCGCACCGATCGCCGGTCGCGGCGAGGCGGTGCTCGACGACCTGGTCGGCATGTTCGTCAACACCGTGGTGCTGCGCGCCAAGGTCGAGGCCGCCGAGTCGTTCGCGGCGCTGGTCGCCCGGGTTCGCGACACCGACGTGACCGCCTTCGGGCACGCGGACGTGCCGTTCGAACGCCTGGTGGACGCGATCTCGCCGGTCCGGTCGCAGGCGCACTCGCCGCTGTTCCAGGTGTCGCTGACCTTCCAGAACCTGGCCCGCACCGAGCTGGAACTGCCCGGACTCACCGTGGCCGGCCTGGACGCGAACATGGTGGTCGCCAAGTTCGACCTCGACTTCACGATGTCGGATCGCCTCGACGCCGACGGACGCGTCGACGGCATGGACGCGTTCGTCACCTACGCCACGGACCTGTTCGACGAGGAGACCGTGCGGGCTTACACCGACGGACTGGTCGCCGTGCTCGAGCAGGTGACCGGTGACGTCGATCGCGTCGTCGGTGACCTCGAACTGGTGTCGGAGTCGGATCTGCAGCGGACGCTGCACGACTGGAACGCCACCGACGCCGTGGTCCGGCAGGGCACCTTGGTCGAGTGGATCGACGAGAGCGCGCGTCGGTTCGCCACGAACCCGTCGGTGTCGTTCGACGGGATCACGCACGGCGCAGGCGAGTTCGACGCCCGGGTGAACCGACTCGCCAGGCTGCTGATCTCCCGTGGGGTCGGCCCTGAGTCGACCGTCGTCGTCGCCGCGCGCAGGTCGGTGGAGATGCTGACCGCGATGTTTGCGGTGGTCAAGGCCGGTGGCGCGTTCGTGCCAGCGGACCCGGACCAGCCGGCGGACCGCCTCGCCACCGTTTTCGAGATCGCGGATCCGGTGTGCGTGATGACGACGTCCGTCGACGGCGTCGAGGTGCCCGCGGGGCTCGCGGTCGTCGAGATCGACCGCGTGGACGTGTCCGACTTCGCCGAGACGCCGGTGCGCGACGCGGAGCGGGCGGCGCCGCTGCGGCCCGAGAACCCGGCGTACGTGATCTTCACCTCGGGATCCACCGGTGTGCCGAAGGGCGTTTCCGTTCCGCACGCCGCGATCGTGAACCAGCTGTCGTGGTTCGTCGACGAGTACGCGGTCACCGCGGACGACGTGGTGCTGCAGAAGACGCCCGTGGTGTTCGACCCGTCGGTGTGGGAGCTGTTCGTTCCCTTCCTCGCCGGCGCCCACCTGGTGATCGCCCGCCCGGACGGGCACCGCGACCCGCGGTACCTCGTCGAGGTCTGCCGCGAGTGGGGTGTGACGCTGCTCGGCTTCGTCCCGTCGATGCTGGCGACGCTGGTCTCCGAGCCGGAGCTGGCGCTGCCCCCGACGGTGCGGGCGTTGCAGCTGGCAGGCGAGGCCCTGAGCCCCGAACTGGCGGCGCGCGCCGTGGCGGCGTCGGATGTGCGGCTGAACAACGCCTACGGTCCTGCCGAGACGACGTTGACGTCGGTGCACCACTGGTGCGACGGATCCGAGACCGAGGCGATGCCGATCGGTCGTGGCGTCTGGAACATGAAGGTGTACCTGCTCGATTCGCGTCTGCACCCGGTTCCGGTCGGTGTTGCAGGTGAGATCTATCTCGCGGGCGCACAGGTCTCTCGCGGCTACCACGGCCGGTCGGACCGGACGGCGGAGCGCTTCGTCGCGAACCCGTTCGACGACGGCGGCTCGGTGATGTACCGCACCGGTGACCTGGCGCGCTGGGATCGTCGCGGCGAGCTGGAGTACCTGGGTCGCACCGACTTCCAGGTCAAGCTCCGCGGTCAGCGGATCGAGCTCGGTGAGATCGAGTCTGCGCTGGAGCGGATCTCCTCGGTCACGCAGGCCGTGGTGGTCCTGCACGCAGGCGCGGCCACGGGCGACCAGTTGGTGGCCTACGTGGTGGCACCGGGTGCGGTCGGGGCGGACCTGCGAGCGCAGGTGGCCACGACGCTGCCGGGGTACATGGTCCCGGCGACGGTGATGGTGCTCGACGAGCTCCCGCTGAACACCTCCGGCAAGTTGGACCGCAAGCTCCTGCCCGCCCCGGTGTTCGAGGCGAGGGCGTTCCGCGCCCCGGCGACCGCCACCGAGCAGACGGTGGCTGCCGTCGTCGGTGAGGTCCTCGGCATCGAGGAGGTCGGTCTGGACGACGACTTCTTCGAGCTCGGCGGCAACTCTCTGCTCGCCATGCGGCTGGTCTCCCGGATCGACGCGGCGCTCGGCTGCACGCTGGCGGTGCGCGAGGTGTTCGAGGACGCGACGGTGGCGGGCCTCGCGGCCCGCGCCGAGGCGACCGTCGGGGCGGCTCGGGGGATCGCGCTCGCGGCGCGGACCCGTCCTGACCGAATCCCGTTGTCGCTCGCACAGAATCGAATGTGGTTCCTCAACCAGTTCGATCCGTCGTCGTCGGCCTACACCGTCCCGCTCGCGATCAGCCTGCGCGGCCGGCTCGACGTCGAGGCGCTCGGCGGGGCCGTCCGGGACGTGCTCGAGCGGCACGAGTCGCTGCGCACGGTGTTCCCGGCCGACGAGCAGGGCCCGGCGCAGGTGATCCTGTCCGCCGACCAGGTCGTGCTCGACCTCGAACCGCTGGACACCCCGGCGCACGAGGTGCCCGAGCGGGTGATCGAGATCCTCGGCGCCGGATTCGACGTGAGTGCACAGGTGCCCGTGCGTGGTGCGCTGCTGCGGACCGGTGACGACGAGCACGTGCTGGTGATGGCGATCCACCACATCAGCACCGACGGCGTCTCGACCGGACCCCTGGCCCGTGACCTGACGCTCGCCTACGTGGCGCGCGCGGCAGGTCAGGCGCCGGCCTGGGCGCCGCTGCAGGTCCAGTACGCCGACTTCACCCTGTGGCAGCTCGAGCGGCTCGGCTCCGAGGAGGACCCGAAGTCGTTGGCCGCCGGGCAGATCGAGTTCTGGAAGGACACCCTCGCCGGTGTCCCGGACGTGCTCGAGCTGCCGACCGACCGGCCGCGGCCTGCGGTCGCCTCCGGTCGCGGTGCCCGGCTGCCCTTCGAGATCGATCCGGAGATCGTCACCGGCATCGAGGCGCTGGCACGTGAACACGGCGTGACCACCTTCATGGTCGTGCACGCCGCCTACGCGGTGTTGCTCGCGCGACTGTCCGGCGGCACCGACATCGCGGTCGGCACGCCGATCGCAGGCCGGAGCGATGCGGCGCTCGACGACCTCGTCGGCATGTTCGTCAACACCCTGGTGCTGCGCACCGAGGTCGACTCGTCCGCGTCCTTCGGCGATCTGCTCGGTAAGGTCCGAGCCGCCGACCTGGCCGCGTTCGGGCATGCGGAGATCCCGTTCGAGCGCCTCGTCGAGGTGCTGAACCCGGCTCGCTCGCAGTCGCATTCGCCGCTGTTCCAGGCATCGATGACGTTCGAGGTGAACGAGGACTCCACCCTCGAGCTGCCAGGGCTGACGATCAGCGGTGTCGATTACGAGGTCGACAGCAGCCAGTTCGACCTGACGCTGATCATCACCGAGGGCGTCGAGGTCGGCGGGCGTCCTGGCGGGATGGCTGCCGCACTGCGGTACGCCACCGACCTGTTCGACGGGGCCACCATCGAGTCGTTCGCGCAGCGCCTGGTGCGCATCCTGAGCGCCGTGATCGCGGCGCCGCAGGCACTCGTCGGCGATCTCGACCTGCTCGGTGACGCCGAGCGCGAGCAGGTGCTGTTCGACTGGAACGCAACCGACGAACTGGTCGCTCCGCAGACCCTCGTCGACCTGTTCGACCGGCAGGTCACCGCGACCCCGGCCGCGGTGGCGCTCACCTTCGACGGCGAGTCGCTCACCTACGCCGAGTTCTCGGCGCGGGCCAGGCAGGTTGCCCGGCACCTGATCTCGATCGGCGTCGGTCCGGAGTCGCTCGTCGCCCTCGCCGCACGCCGGTCGTTCGACCTGCTCGTCGGCATCTACGCGGTGCTCGAGGCCGGCGGCGCGTACGTGCCGATCGACCCCGACCAGCCGGCCGATCGCATCGGGCACATCCTCGACACCGCGGACCCGGTCTGCGTTCTGACCACGACACGCGACGGCTTCGAGGCACCGGGGGACAGGTCTGTCCTCGCCATCGACGCGCTCGACCTGTCCGGTCTCGACGCGGCTCCGGTGACGGACGCCGAGCGTCTCGGCGTGCTGACCCCGTCGAACACCGCCTATGTCATCTTCACCTCGGGATCGACGGGCCGGCCCAAGGGTGTCGCGGTCAGCCACGGCGCCATCGTCAACCGACTGCTGTGGATGCAGGCGGAGTACGGGCTCGACGCCGACGACGCCGTGCTGCAGAAGACCCCGGTCACCTTCGACGTGTCGGTGTGGGAGCTGTTCTGGCCCCTTCAGGTCGGCGCGCGTCTGGTGATCGCCGTCCCCGACGGCCATCGGGACCCGGCCTACCTCGCGAAGGTGATCGTCGACGAGTCGGTGACCACCGCGCACTTCGTGCCCTCGATGCTGGCACTGTTCGTCGCCGAACCCTCCGTGGCGCAGTCGCGCTCGCTGGTCCGCGTGTTCGCCTCAGGCGAGGCGCTGCCGGCGCTCACCGCCGACCGCTTGCGCGAGGTCGCGCCGCAGGCTCGCCTGCACAACCTCTACGGCCCGACCGAGGCCGCGGTGGACGTGACCTTCCATGAGGTCACCGAGGCGGACCGGGTGAGTGTGCCGATCGGTGCCCCGGTGTGGAACACGCAGGTCTTCGTGCTCGACGCGCGGCTGCTGCCGGTGCCGCTCGGGGTCGCGGGCGAGCTGTACCTCGCCGGTGACCAACTGGCCCGCGGGTATGTCGGCCGACCGGACCTGAGCGCGGATCGATTCGTCGCGAATCCGTTCGTGCCGGGGCAGCGGATGTACCGCACCGGCGACCTGGTGCGCTGGATCCTCGCGGTGGACACGTCGACCGGCGAGGCGACCGGCGGCGAGCTCGAGTACCTGGGCCGCACCGACTTCCAGGTGAAGCTGCGCGGTCTGCGGATCGAGCTGGGCGAGATCGAGACCGCGCTGCTGGCGCTGCCCGCGATCGAGCAGTCGGTGGTGACCCTGTACCGCGACGAGCGTGGCGAGGAGTCGCTCGTCGGCTACGTCGTGCCTGCCGCGGACGCGACCGTGGACCTCGACGAGGTCAAGGCGGCGCTGCGCGCCGGCCTGCCGGCGTACATGGTGCCGGCCACCTTCGTGGTGCTCGACGCCTTCCCGCTCAACGCGAGCGGCAAGCTGGACCGCAAGGCGCTGCCCGCTCCGGTGCTGCAGGCCAGGCAGTTCCGGGCGCCGTCGACGCCGACCGAGGAGATCGTCGCGACCGTGTTCGCCGACGTTCTCGGCACCACGCGAATCGGTGCCGACGACGACTTCTTCGAGCTCGGCGGCAACTCGCTGATCGCGACCCAGGTGACCGCGCGACTCGGCGCGGCGCTGGACACCACCGTGTCGGTGCGCACGCTCTTCGACGCGTCCACGGTCGCGATGCTGGCGGCCGCGGTGGCCGCGCACGCCGGTGAGGGTGCGCGTCCCGCGCTCGTCGCGGGCGAGCGCCCCGACGAGCTGCCGCTGTCGTTGGCGCAGCAGCGGATGTGGTTCCTCAACCGCTTCGACCCCGAGTCGGCCGCGTACCACATCCCGATGGCCATCCGGCTGACCGGCGAGCTCGACACCGCGGCGCTCCAGGCCGCGGTCGCCGACGTGCTCGCCCGGCACGAGTCGCTGCGCACCGTCTTCCCCGAGGTCGACGGGGCGCCGCAGCAGGTGATCGTGCCTGCGGCGCAGGCGGTCCCGGACCTGACCCCGGTCTCGATCGCCGAGTCCGAGGTGTTCGAGCGGGTGGCCACCCTGGTCACGACGCCGTTCGACGTCACCTCCGGTGTGCCGCTCCGGGGTGCGCTGTTCCTTGTCGGCCAGGACGAGTACGTCCTGGTCCTGGTCGTGCACCACATCAGCGCCGACGGCTGGTCGATCGCGCCGCTGACCCGCGACGTGATGGTGGCGTACGCCGCCCGCAGCGTCGGGCAGTCGCCCGACTGGGCGCCGCTGCCGGTCCAGTACGCGGACTTCGCGCTGTGGCAGCGCGACGTGCTCGGCGTCGAGTCGGATCCGGCGTCGCTGGTCTCCCGGCAGGTCGGGTACTGGACGCAGACGCTGGCCGGACTCCCGGACCTGATCGAGCTGCCGACCGACCGGCCGCGCCCGGCGATCGCGAGCAACCGGGGCGCGAAGCTGGTCTTCGAGATCGACGCCGAGGTGCATCGCGGTGTCGAGCGGATCGCGCGCGAGCACGCGGTCACCCAGTTCATGGTCGTGCACGCCGCTCTCGCGGTGCTGCTGGCCCGGCTGTCCGGTGGCACCGACATCGCGATCGGCGCCCCGGTGGCCGGCCGCGGCGAGGCTCTGCTCGACGACCTGGTCGGCATGTTCGTCAACACCCTGGTGCTGCGAACCGAGGTCGACCCGACGGCCGGATTCGGAGCCTTCCTGGCCGAGGTCCGGGACCGGGACCTGGCCGCCTTCGGGCACGCGGACGTTCCGTTCGAGCGCATCGTCGATGCGATCTCACCGGTGCGCTCGCAGTCGCACTCGCCGCTGTTCCAGGTGGCATTGACCTTCCAGAACCTGGCCAAGACGGAGCTCGACCTGCCGGGTCTGCACGTGGCCGGACTCGACATCGATGCTGTCGTGACGTGGTTCGACCTCGACTTCACGATGGTCGACCGCTACGACGAGGACGGTGCGCCGAGCGGGCTCACCGCCCAGCTCACCTACGCCGTCGACCTGTTCGACGCGGACACGGCGGAGGCGATCGCGGCGACGTTCGGCCGGATCCTGGCCGAGGTGGTGCGCGACGTCGAGACCCCGGTCGGTGACATCGAACTGCTCTCGAATGCGGAGCGGGTCACCGTGCTCGAGTCCTGGAACGACACCGAGGTCGAGGTGGCCCCCGCCACCCTCGTCGACCTCGTCGACACCCAGGTCGCCCTGCGGCCCGACGCGGTGGCGGTGATCTTCGAGGGGACCGAGCTGACCTACGCGCAGTTCGACGCGCGGGTGAACCGGTTGGCCCGCTGGCTGGTCGCCGAGGGCGTCGGACCGGAGACCCGGGTCGGACTGGCGATCCCGCGTTCGATCGAGATGCTCGCCGGCATGCACGCGATCGTCAAGGCCGGTGCCGCCTACGTGCCGATCGATCCGGATCAGCCCGTCGAGCGCAACGCCTACGTGGTCGAGTCCGCGGCACCGCTGCTGGTCCTGACCGCGGGTGCGCCCGTCACCCTCGACGTCCGGACCGAGGACATCGCGGCGCTGGACCTGTCCGGCTACGACGACGCGCCGGTGCGAGACGAGGAGCGGACCGCACCGCTGCGTCCCGCGCACCCGGCCTACGTGCTCTACACCTCCGGTTCGACCGGACGGCCGAAGGGCGTCACGGTCTCGCACGCCGCAATCGTCAACCAGATGCGTTGGCTGGAGGGCGAGTACGACGTCACCGACGCCGACTGCGTCATGCAGCGCGCGCCGTTCACCTTCGACGTCTCGGTGTGGGAGTGCTTCCTGCCGCTGTGCGTCGGTGCTCGGCTGGTCATCGCGCGTCCCGGCGGACACCTCGACATGGGGTACCTGGCCGGCCTGATGCGCGAGTACGGCGTCTCCATCGCGGAGTTCGTGCCGTCCGTGATCGCCGCGATGGTCGCGGAGGGTCACGCGGAGGCGCTGGCGTCGCTGCGCCACCTGCACAGCGGCGGCGAGGCCCTGTCGGCCGAACTGGTCGACACCGTGCGGGCGCACTTCCACGGCGGGCTGCACAACACCTACGGTCCGACCGAGGCCGCCATCACCACCACCGGCCACGAGATCACCGGCCCCGTCGACGGGATCGTGCCGATCGGTGGTCCGGCGTGGAACACCCGCGCCTACGTGCTCGACGAGCGACTGCACCCCGTGCAGGCAGGCGTGCCGGGCGAGCTGTACCTGGCCGGTGCCCAGCTCGCTCGTGGGTACCACGGCCGGGTCGACCTGACGTCCGACCGGTTCGTGGCTGATCCGTTCGCCACGGCGGGCTCGTCGTCGGAGCCGGGTGCCCGGATGTACCGCACCGGCGACCTGGTGCGGTGGAACGAGCTCGGTGAACTCGTGTACCTGGGCCGCACCGACTTCCAGGTGAAGCTGCGCGGTCTGCGGATCGAGCTCGGTGAGATCGAGTCGGCGCTGATGCGGTCCGACGCCGTCACCCAGTCGATCGTGACGATGGTGCGTGACCCGCGTGCGGGCGAGCACCTCGTCGGCTACGTGACGGTGCGGGCAGGCACCGCGCCGGCGGCCGCCGAACTGCGGGCCGTCGTCGCGGCCGAACTGCCGGCGTACATGGTGCCGTCCCAGGTTCTGGTTCTCGACGAGTTCCCGGTCACTTCGAGTGGCAAGGTGGATCGGAAGGCGTTGCCGGCGCCGGTGTTCGAGGCGGCGGAGTTCCGGGCGCCGGTCACCGAGGTCGAGCGGGTTGTGGCGTCGGTGTTCGGGGAGTTGCTCGGTCTGGAGCGGGTCGGTCTCGATGACGATTTCTTCGCTCTTGGTGGTAACTCGCTGATCGCGATGCAGGTCGCTGCCCGGTTGAGCAGCGCGCTCGATGCGAGGGTTGCGGTGCGGGAGCTGTTCGAGGCATCGACGGTGGAGGCGTTGGCGGCGCGGTTGGCGTCCTCGGCGGGTGCGGGTGGTCATGTCGCGTTGACGGTGTGGGAGCGTCCGGAGCGGATTCCGCTCTCGCCGGCACAGTCGCGGATGTGGTTCCTCAACCGTTTCGACTCGTCGTCCTCGGCGTACAACATCCCGATCGTGGTGCGGCTCTCGGGCGTTCTGGACGTGGAGGCGCTGCAGGCCGCGGTGGCCGATGTGGTGGCGCGGCACGAGGTGTTGCGCACGGTGTACGTCGATGTGGACGGGATCGGCCACCAGGTGGTGCTGCCGGCGGATCAGGCTCGGATCGATCTGACCCCGGTGGCCGCGTCCGCGGAGTCGGTGGCCGGTGCGGCGATCGAGTTCATCGCGGCGCCGTTCGATGTGACCGAGCAGGTTCCGCTGCGGGCCCGGTTGTACGAGGTCGAGGCCGGTGCGGAGTACGTGTTGGCGATGACGGTGCATCACATCTCCGCCGACGGTTGGTCCGTGGCGCCGTTGACCCGCGATGTGATGGTGGCGTATGCCGCGCGGAGTGCGGGGGCGCAGCCGGGATGGGCGCCGTTGCCGGTGCAGTACGTGGATTACACGTTGTGGCAGCGGGAGGTGCTCGGTTCCGAGCAGGATCCGCAGTCGCTGGTGTCGGAGCAGCTGGCCTACTGGACCGAGGCGTTGCGTGGTGCGCCGGAGGTGCTGGAGCTTCCGATGGATCGTCCGCGTCCGGC
>NZ_JMLO01000045.1:0-21229 GCF_000686785.1 Rhodococcus sp. UNC363MFTsu5.1 | reverse complement strand
CTCGCCGAATCGATCAACGGCCTCTACAAGACCGAACTGATCAAGGCCCAGGGCCCGTGGCGGACCGTTGACCAGGTCGAAGTCGCCACCCTCGAATGGGTCGACTGGTTCAACCACCGCAGGCTCTACGAGCACTGCGGCGACCTGCCGCCCACGGAGTACGAGGCCCTCTACTCCCGTGATCACCGAACTCAGTCCGTCGCTGAGTTCTCAAACTCGTAAGTCTCCAGACATGCCGGGGCGATTCAGGGTCGCCGTAGTATCGGCGGAAAGTACAGCGTAAATGCAGGTCAGGGCGGATCCATCGCTAGGCGATGTCAGCCTATGGCGCGCTGCGGGATTGACCACGGCCACGGTTTCCGCCAGGTCGGCCCGCGGCGTGCCTTCAAATTCGCCCAAATTTGGCGATTACTACCGGGACTCCCAGTGCATGTGATGCGGTGACGGATCGTTCAGTTACCTTTTGCCCGACACCTGGCCGAAGGAATCAGTTCGTCAGCGGATTCTTTGGTAGCACTCCACCCCGAGGTGAGGTCGAGCCATCCAGTCGTAGGTGAACGAACCATCGAGGCCCACGATCTGCGTCGGGTAACACGAGACCGCCTCGTGCTTCAACTTCCACGTTCGGTCGTCGAGGTTTACCGTTGCTGATGCCCTCGCATAGCCAGGATTTCGATGTGAACACTCTGCCGCCGAGCAGACCGTGTAAGGCCTCTCACAGGCAGTCACCAAGGAGGTGCCGGCCGATTTGCACACCGCGAGCGCCAGTTTCACCGCCTTGGCATGATCGGGATGTTGTGCGTCCAGTGGGTGCGTCACCACCGCACCGATTTCACGGTCGCGAACAAGGTCCAACGCCCTGGCCAGGGCTTTCTCCTCGCCCTTGCGGCCGCTTCGGCCGTACTGGCTGTCCAGAACATCCAGTCCGAATGAGTCCACGTCAAACAGTGAGCACACGCGATCATGCTCAGCACTACGCTCACGCATCACCTCTTGGGTGGAGACGGAAAAACCGCAATGGTCGTCCCATTCTCCGTAGACGGGCCTGCCCAAAATCGCATGATTGAGCAAAATACTGGCACGGCTTCGTCTAATCCGACTCGGAAGCTGCATCTGTCGCAGCGAGTTCAACCTACCGCTCGGAACCGCCGAGCAGAGAACCATGTCGATTGACCCGGGCGGACACGAATCCAAGACCTTGGAGACGTTTAGCGCGGCATCGTCATAGTGTGCGAATATGAACGCACACTTAACATCCGCGGATGGAAACACCGACTCCAGCGTATCCATTCTAGATACCATCCCCAATATGAATGGTCAAACGTGTTCCTTGCATAGAAGACAAAACCCCTTAGTTGAAGTTTATCCCGCCGCAGCAGGACATACGTGAACTGCTCTACAACCTCCCCCTGGTTGACCTGAATCGGTCCAGACAACATCTACGGCGCGAGACAGACACCTTCCCGGGGTAGTTACAACCTTGTTACCAATTCAGGGAATCCAGCAATGGTCGCGGCCGGCTAACTGCTTTCAAGGGTCGCCGCCGATGTCCGTACTCGCTGCGGGAAGATGGGTGGTCCGGACCCGTCGCGAGGAGGCGATGAATTCGTGTGCGGACGCTACGCATCCACCAGCAGCCGACGGGACCTGCTCTTCGCCTTCGAGGCCACCGAGGCGGTCGGGGAGGAGCTGCCCCCGTCATACAACATTGCCCCGACCAGCAGGTGAACGTGGTGGTCGAGCGGTTACCCCGCGACGAGCCCGACGCCGACCCGGTCCGGTAGGTCAACAGCAGCGTCAAGTGGGGCCTTTTACCGGACTACGGTGTCGTGCGCTGACGAGCCGTGGCGAGAAGAGTCGTCGCCCGCCCGACGCACTGCGACTGTCAAGGAGGCTTGCCGGCGGTCGGTCGTTCTGGGAAGGAGACGCCGCGGCCACGACGCGAACAGAACGCCGCCGCGGTGAACCGTCACGATAGATGGACCCTTGACGCCTCGCCAGAACCGGCGCTGAAAAGGGGAAGCTAGGGATGATCCTCGGGTTGCCCGCGGGACATCCACTTCTCGTCTGACTCCCCGGGACCTGGCCCGTCCTGCCGTCCGATGAGGGCTGTTCCGCCGGCGAGGAGTACGAAGAATCCAGCAATGAGCACGATGGCGACTACCAATTTTCCCCCTGTGGATCACCTGCAGCGGTGTGCAGGTCTGCTACGCAGCCCGCCCCGGCCGCGTTCTTGGCCCCGGAGGCTACCAACTAGTTCGCCGTTCGCACCGATATATTTGGACATTCGTCCGACTTGAGTCAGCCACTACGGCAGTGAGCGGCATCTCGAGGCGCTGAAGCAAGTCGTCGCGCATCCGGATTTACTGTGCGGCTGTCGGTTCCGGGTCGGGTGTGAAGGCGGATGTATCTCGTCTATTGAGCGAATCTCGTATGCGGATGATTGTCTGTGGCTTGTGGGTGCATTTCCGGCATGACCGCCGGCTGCGTGGAGAGGTTGGGCGTTGATCAGCAGTGTTCGGATATTGCTCTTCGCGGCGGCGGTGGCGATCGTGTGTGGCCTGACCGGGTGTAGCGCAGCGCACATCGACCTTTCCCCGTTTGTGCTGCCGGAACCGAGCGGGACGTCAGGGGTCGGCACGATGACGTTTCACGTCGGAGCGGATCCTGGCGCGGAGCGGGAGCAAACCATGGTGCAGCTCTGGTATCCAGCCAAGACGCGGGCCGACCAAGCGCGGGCCGCATGGTTGGAGCCGGAGGTCGCCACCGTCCAGGCCCCCGCCCTGGCACGGCTGCTGGGGGTGGATGCCGCTAGCATCCCGGACCTCGAGCGCGTCGTCTCGAACTCGGTGGCCGGTGCGGATGCGGCGGGGGCGGGCGTCCCGGTGGTGGTTTTCTCACCCGGGCTGGGCAGCACCCGAACCACCAGCACGGCGATCGCGGAGCAGCTCGCCAGCGACGGGATCGCGGTGCTAGCCGTGGATCATCCGGGGGACTCCGCGGCGATCCGGTTCCCTGACGGGACCGTTCGGATAGGAACGCGGGCGGCACAGTTCGAGGCTGCCGCCTCCGACACTGACCGTCTCCGCGCGCTCTCCAACGACGCGACTGCCGCGCGGGCGCGTGACCTCATCGGCGCCCTCGATCTGCTCTCGGGCTTGAACGGCGGCGGAACGGATCCGGACGGGCTGACTCTGCCTGCCGGCCAGGCGGGCACGCTGGACACCTCACGGGTGATCGCGATGGGCCATTCGCTTGGCGGCGCCGCCGCATTGCAAGTGGCAGCGGACGATCGACGCTTCGTCGGGGCTGTCGACCTGGACGGGACGCCATGGGGGCCGGTCGCAACTGTGGGCGCCGACGTCCCCACCCTCGTGGTCACGAGCGCCGATACCGACCCCGATAAGGATCCGGCCCTCGCCCGGCTGCTCGGGCTCCCCACACAGGACATCACGCATGTGGCCGTCCCCACAGCACGTCATTACTCGTTCACTGATCTGGAATGGTTCGCCCCCCAGCTCGGCGACCTCGGCGCGGAGATCGTCGGCCACGCCGACCCCGCCGAGCTGCATCGCGCGCTGGGCGCCCTCTTGACCGCGTTCGTCAAGGAAAGTGCTGCAGGCAAGTCGGGGCTCGTGGATGCCACGATCACCGACAACCCCATCCTCCACCACAACTGACGTCCCACGGCCGAGACGCGTTCAGGAATCAGGAATCTGGGTGCAGCTCGAGCGGACGATGGACGCGGAGGAGACTCACTGACTGCGCCAGCACCGGGAGGCGACTCCTCAACCACCGTCGCGACCACATGACGCACCGCCACTACAGACCCAGCGGCCGATGACCCCTACACAGCGCCCCGGGCGCCGGTCGGGGCATCAAGCCTGTCGGCGGCACCGACGGGCCTGCTCCCCCGGATTTCGGCATCATGCCCTCAACCAACGAACAATTGCCAACTATCTTGACCACAACCGTGACCGAACATCGCCACGGTAGTTGTCACACCGCAGGTCAGAGCGTCGACGGATGCCAACTCCGATGACCATTCACAGCCCCCGCTGTGAACGGTCACCGTAGTTGGCAACCCGCAGCATCTTCTTGACCGGTGGTCGATAATTGGTGAGTGCTCGTCAATTTGGTTACTGCCGAAACGGGTTTCCGGTGAGCGTGGCAACTCTGCCGATGGAGCTGACCAGCTTCGTCGGCCGCAAAGCCGAACTGTCCGAGGTACGCAGAGCCCTGTCGGCCTCTCGTCTGGTGACGTTGTCCGGCATCGGGGGGGTCGGCAAAACCAGGCTCGCCATTAGTGCGGCCGAGGCGGAGCGGAGGGCCTATCCCGATGGGGTGTGGCTGGTCGAACTCGGCGAGCTGCGCGATCCGACGTTGGTGGTCGAGCTGGTCGCCGCCGGCGTCGGGGTGCAGAACCGCTCGGCCCGCCCCCTGCTCGAGGTGCTTGTCGAGGTCCTGTATCCGAGCACGGGACTGCTGGTGCTCGACAACTGCGAACAGCTGATCGAGGCCGTGACCGAGCTCGCCAAGACACTGTTGACCACCTGCCCGAAGCTCCGCATCCTCGTCACCAGCAGGGAACCACTCAGCATCGGCGGCGAATCCGTGATCCGGGTCTCCCCCCTGACGACACCACCGGCCGACCACCCGCTCTCGCTTCGGAAGTCGACTCACTTCGATGCCGTGTCGCTGTTCGCCGAACGGGCTTCGTTGGCGCTCCCGGATTTCGAGCTCACCGGCGACAACGTCAACACCGTCGCACAGATCTGCGCGCGACTGGAGGGGCTGCCGTTGGCGATCGAGCTGGCGGTGGCGCGGCTGAGAGTGCTTTCACCCGAGCAGATCCTCCAGCGGCTCACCGACCGATACACCCTGCTGACCCGCGGCCGCCGGAACGCTCCGAGCAGGCAGCAGACACTGCAAATGTGCATCGGCTGGAGTTACGACCTGTGCACACCCGCCGAACAACAACTGTGGGCTCGGCTGTCGGTGTTCGCGGGCAGTCTCGACCTCGAGGCCGCCGAGGCCGTGTGCGCCGACGACGAGGCCGATCAGGACCTGGTCGATACCTTGGCCTCTCTGGTGGACAAGTCGATCCTGATCCGTGAGCAATCGAGGGGTGGGGTCCGCTTCCGATTGCTGGACACCGTGCGGGACTTCGGCCGCGACAAGCTCGACCACACCGGCCAGCGACTGGCCCTGCGCCGGCGACATCACGACTGGTACCTGCAGTTGGCGCTCGACGCCGACGACGCGTGGATGAGCCCGAACCAGCTCGAGTGGACCGCGCGCCTCGCCCGGGACCTGCCGAATGTGCGCGAGGCGCTCGAGTTCAGCCTGTCCGGGTCCGGCGAGAGCGTGCTCCGGATCGCCGCGGCCATGAACCAATTCTGGGTATCCCGCGGCCTCCTCAGCGAGGGACGCCGATGGCTCGACCGAGCCCTGGCACGAACATCCGACAAGTCCTCCGCGGACCGAGCCAAGGCGCTATACGCCGTCGCCGTGATCGCCGCGACCCAAGGTGACCTGGCGGCGGCGACCGCTCGGATCGAGGAGGGCCGCGCTCTCGATGCGCGGCAGGAAGACCCGCTCTGGCATGTCTTCGTCGCGATCAGCGACGGGTACGTCGCGCTCCACCGCGGTGATGTCGATCAAGATCTGACACCCCTGGAAGAGGCCGTCGAGGATTCCCGAGCACGCGGGGAGTTCAAGCGACTGGTCGAGGCGCTGTTGCTACTCGGTTTGTCCCGCCAGGCGCGCGGCCAGATCGCAGAGGCACTCGCCTGCCATGAGGAGATGCTTGCCATCACGCGGGCGCACGGCGAGACGGTGTATCGGTCGTATGCGCTGTGGTCGATCGCACTTACCGCGCGAGCTCAGGGAGACAACGACCGTGCTGTGCACTGTCTCGAGGAGTCGCTTCGGTTGATCAGACTGGCAGACGACCCGGTTTCGGCGGTGATATGCCTGCAGGCGCTGGCCTCGATAGCCGGCGAGCAACACGACGCGCGGCGGGCCGCCGTCCTGATGGGAGCCTCTGACACGCTTGGCCGAACCGTGGGCACCGTCACCTTGCGCTTCCCCGACCTCATTGCCAATCCGGACGAGTTCACGCGCGATATCAGTCGGGCACTCGGCGTGCACGAGTTCGAGGCTGCCTACCGCGAGGGCGGCGCGTTGGACTTCGGTGGCGCGATCGCCTTTGCCCTGGGAGAGCAATCACCCGAGGAGGCCCCGGCCGTTCGGCACCTGGCCAGTCTGACCGAACGCGAACTTCAGGTTGCCGATCTGATCGCCGATGGCCTGACCAACAAGGACATTGCGGGCCGACTCGCGATCTCGCCGGGGACGGTGAACGGGCACGTGGAACACATTCTGGCCAAATTGGGGCTCTCCTCGCGCACAAAGATCGCGGTCTTGGTCGTCCAGCACAAGAGAGGTGAGCACATCTAACAGCACCCCGAAGGATGGCCTGCGTCACACTTAGCCCTGTCAGAATCCCGCCATTTACCGCTGAAGGTCACAACCGAGCCCGAGTCCACGCGGCGGGTTCGCGAACAATTGCCAACTGTTTTGACCACGATCGCGGCCGGATGTCGTCACGATAGTTGTCACACCGCAGGTCAGGGCGCTGGGATATGACAACTGCGATGACGATTCACACCCGCTGTGAACGGACACCGTAGTTGGCAAGTTGCCAGCTAGTTGTCACAGTTGACACCGTAGTTGGCAATCTGACAGGTAGTTGTCAAAGCGGCACGAACCCCGATCCCGCGGGTGCAGTTCCTCACGGAGGTCATCGGCGCCGAAAACCAGGGTGTCGTGACCCGCCGGACCATGTCCCGAACAGGCGAAGGATCGAAACGATGAGCCCGAGACGTAGCGTGCGTCGTGGGGCGGCTGGTGTGGTTGCTGCGGTGAACGCGCAGCTGGGCCGTCCGATCTCGACACCTCTGGATGCTGAAGCCATCGCCCGGACTGAGTTCCTCGAGCTTGATCAGCTGCCCGTGGCGGACTTGGCCCCGTTGTCCGAACTGTCGAACCTGACCGAACTGCGATTGCACGGGGAGGTTGTGATCGATCTTCGCCCGCTGTCGACGCTGACCGCGTTGCAGAGGCTCGACCTGCGTTGGTCGCCTGTGCGGGAGGTGTCCCCGTTGGCGGGCCTGAACGGTCTCACCCACCTCTACCTCAGCGCAACGCAAGTCAGTGATGTATCTCCGCTTGCCGGTCTGACCGGACTGGAGTTTCTGGATCTGCGCTGGACGCCACTCCGGGACGTCGACCCGCTAGGGGGCCTGAGCGGCCTCACCTGCCTCAAACTCGCGGAGACCGAGGTAGTCGACGTGGCTGCGCTGGCGAGCCTGACGGGCCTGACCTGGCTCGACCTCGAGGGGACCTCGATCACGGACGTCTCGCCACTGGCCGGCTTGCCGCATCTGGGAATGCTCGAACTCTCCGGATCACACGTCACAGATGTTTCATCACTGCGCAGCATGGCCAACCTGACCATCATCGACGGGTGAGTGGACGGAAGGACGACTAGGTGCGCCAGTGCGAGCCGCTCGGGCTGACGACAATGGCTCGCGGGTCAGCCTGGCCGTCGGCCGTGGACCGCATCCGACGAGATCCAAGGCCGCCTTGGGATCAGACAGAACAATTGCCAACTTCGATGACCACGATCGCACCCTGGCGTTGACACGCTAGTTGTCACACCGCAGGTCAGGGCTCCGGGATCTGCCAACTTCGTTGGCAGTTCACACCGGGTGTGAATGGTCACCGTAGTTGGCCATTCGTCACCCCCGGGCTGAATACGACTGCGCCCCGGACGCCATCGAGCTGTGTCGGTGACATCCGGGGCGCGGAGGGGCGAATCAGCCGAGGTCCGGGTGGCCGACCCACTCGACAATCGTCCAGCCCTTCTGTGGGCTGCCCTTGAGGGTGACGTGGCCGCCGTTACGCATCGGATCGGTGCCGAGTTTGCTCTTGTCGGCGTTGCTGGCGTTCATCATGGACCAGAACATGATGGTGCCGCCGTGCGAGAAGATCACCGGGTTGGTGCAGCCGCGGCGCTGCACCTCGAGCAGTGCCTCATCGACGCGGCCGTCGAACTCGTTGCCGTCGATGGAGCCCGGAATCCGTGCGTTCAGGTCGCCGGAGAGCCACTTGATCGGCGCCTGCAGGTACCCGGACAGCGCCGCGGCCTCCGGGGTGCCCTCGTACTCGCCTGCCTCGATCTCGCGGAAACCGGGCTGAATATCGAGGCTCAGGTCGTACTTGGCGACGGTCGGTGCCGCAGTCTGCTCGGTACGCACCATGTTGGACGCGAAGGCGCAGTCGTAATCCTGGTCGGCCAGCTGGATGGCCAGATTGTCTGCCTGTGTCCGGCCGCGTGGGGTCAGGTCGGGTCCGGGCACCTTGGTGTCGATCAGGCCGGAGGTGTTACCGGCCGACTCGGCATGGCGCACCAGGGTGATGACCATTTCGCCGTCGCTGCTGCCGAAGCTGCCCCCGGAGCTTCCGAAGTCGATATCGGCGGACGCCACGCCGGCGGTTGCGGTTGTGGCCGCGACCGCGGTCGCCATCACCGCAATGGATAGTCGAAGAGATCGGATTCGCATGGGTGGGAACGCCTTTCATCGTGGGGAACGCCACTTCAGGTATGCCGAAGACCGAGATTTGGCGTGTCGCATCTCACAGAAGCAGCTGTTTGGCAGAACCGACTACGGTGTGTCCCATCCATCGGGATGCCTCGCGCACCGGACCGCGCGCAGGCGAAACCACCGGGAGCGGAGGTGCGAGCGGCGTCCGTGTCATGGCGCTGGGTCTGCCGGCGATGCGGCCAGATACTGCATGTTGATTCGTCAGCTCGGATCCGAACGCTCTCGCCGGGTTCGGTTCATCCCCTCGCAAGGCCACCGTCGCCGCGACCGGGACGTCGCGATCACAGATCCACACCGTTGAAGGCCTGCGGATGGGCATCAACTACGGCCTGCTGCAGACTGGGCCGGTGGCCACCGTTGGCGAGACCAGGCGAGGCAGTGGCACCCACTTGCAGTGGGCTGCAGTTTCCGCGACCCCGGCGCCCACTCTTGCCGGCCTGGTTTCTCGGTACGGGGGTTTCCGGGAGGTGTCGGCGATGCCGATCCTGCGTCGCGAGCTCCCATCGCCCAGCCCCGTGCTCGTGATCAGCCTCGCCGAGCCGTTGTCCCTCAGCCGCCCTAGCGGCGATCTGAGCACTTCAGCGGTGCTGGTCGGTGTCGGTCGCACAGCGACTCTGGCCGCTCACAGCGGAGCCCAGACTGTGCTCGAAGCACGACTGTCGCCACTGTCGGCCCTACAGTTGTTCGGCGTGCCGGCCTCGGATCTGACCGACCGCGTCGTCGACCTCGCCGACCTGTGGGACGGGGCAGAGGCGGTGGTCGGACGCATCGGCACGGCCGCTACCTGGGCGGAACGATTTCATCTCCTGGACTCGGTTCTGACGGCGCTGGCTCAGCACGGACGAGAGGTGGACCCGGTGCTGGCCGGCGCGTGGCAGCAACTCCTCAGCAGTCGCGGCAATCTCCGCATGAGTGCACTGCACGACCAAACCGGTTGGGGCCGTAAGCGGCTCGCCGACCGATTCCGCGAGCAGGTCGGCCTCACGCCCAAGTCGATGGCGCGGCTGGTGCGCTTTCATCGAGCGGTGAACATGATGCACCAACCCGGGCACCGTTCCCTGACCGCGATCGCATCGAGCTGCGGCTACTACGACCAGGCCCACCTCAATCGGGAGTTCCGGGAATTGGCCGGCGGCCCTCCCGGGTCATATTTGACAGGAATGGACGCGGATCCGGCCGCCGCCGGCATGGCAGGAATCTGACGGCGCCTCCAATCGGTCCGAGCGTCACAAACGTCCAATACCCGCGCCCCGAACCCTCCTACGGTGACCGGTACCAATCACCGACAAATGGGAGCTGACATGCACGGCGAGTTGACCTTCTTCGAGATCGGCGTCCCCGACTCCGGACGCGCGCAGGCGTTCTACGGGCGACTGTTCGGATGGGAGTTCCCACCCACCGGCGTCGGCGACCAGGTCTCGATCACGACGCCGGGCACTATGGCCGGGTTGCACGACCAGGATGCCGAGGCGCGCATCGCGATGTACTTCGCCGTGGACGACATCGAATCGGCCGTGCGGACCGTCCGCGCGCTGGGCGGCACCGCGGAGGACCCCCGGCCCGAGGAACCCGGATTCGGGCGGTTCACCGCCTGCACCGACGACCAGGGCGTGCAGTTCGGTCTGCACCAGGCGGCGACCACTTAGGGCATGTCTCCTGACCTGCGAGGCGTTTTGAGCCAGGCGCATGGGTCGGTCGCGGCCTGCTCCGCCAGCCATCGCCGGTGAGCCATTGGGCTGCGGCGGCCGTCAAGTGCGCCCGACCGCGGCGCGGTACGCCGAACGCCCGGTACAGGCGGGTTCTAGTGCGCGAGGTGTCCCGAGGCGCCGCAGCGGCGTCACCGTGGTGACTAGGAGTCGGTGCTCGCCGACCTCGACGGCGCGCGGGCGTGCACGCGGGTCGTGCTGACGACGAAATGCTCAGGCGCCTGCGACGGTCATCGTCGAAGCGGACGGTGAACCGGCAGCTTCGGTGCGCCGGACGGAGGGCAGCTGCGGCAAGTATTGGTCAAGCACGGCCCGCAGAACTGGCTGTTCAGCCGCCAACTCTTCCCACGCCATGCTCGGTGGGGTTCCGTCCTCGATCGCCTGGTCCAGCTTCGCGGCCAAGTGATTGGTCCAGCGGTGCTGCAGGGCCAGGATGAGGCCATCGATTCCACCGAAGAGGTGCTCAGTGTCTGGCAGGTTGGCGAACAGCAGCGGCGACTGTGCGTCAGAGGTCGCCCGCTCCAGGACCGTCTGGATGATTGCGGTACGTGCGTGAACGTCGGACCATGACATTCTGATCGCCTCCGTGATTGCCAGTGTGCAAATGGGCTCGAAACCATTGTCGGCAACGGGGGGAGTCATCGAAGGAGTAGCGCACTACCCCATCTGTCGGGAGCAAGGAGTCGGGTGGTGTAGGTGGTGGCGCGCTCGGCACCGGGTGCCATGCCTCCCCTCGTCGATCTTCAGGGCGGCCGCGAGCTTGGCCTGCGCCAAGGACAGCAGGGCAGGCAGAGCGTCGCGTTCAATGCTGAGGTAGTCGCACAGTAGTTCGTCGGTGACCCCAGCGTCACGGAGCCGCAGCGCTAGCGAGTAGGGCAAGGGCAACTGTCTCAACGCGGCCTCGCGTGGATCGAGCGGGTCATCCATGGTTCGACTGTGCGGCATTGCGCAATCGACGGCGCAGGTAGTGAACTACTCCAACTGCGGGGCCTGATCTTGCGGGTCGACTCCGAGCGTCTGCCCCAGTTCCGTGCGGCCGGACACACCGGACTTGTTGGATGCTCGATACAGGTGGCCCTCGACAGTGCGAACCGACAACGAAAGCCGTTGCGCGATTTGTCGATTCGTCAGACCCTGAGCGGCAAGGAGGACGACTTCGCGCTGCCGGTCACTGTAGTTCGCCGGCCCGGCAGCGGCGGACAATGCCGGCGTGTGCACGTGACCACATTGTTCGGCGAGATTACGCGCGCGGGCCGCTGCAGTCAGCGCCGCCCCGCGCCGCCCGTTGCGGGCGTGGACAATCGACGCCTGTGCAGCGACGTCGGCCGCGCCGAGCAGATCCCCGAAAGCCTCGTACATCCCGGAGGCGTTGCCGAGACCGTCACCATCCCCGCCCGCCAGGGCCGCGGCGTGCGCGGCGGCCGCCTTCACGCGGGGGCCGTCGACCAGGGCGGCCAGCTCCGTGAGCCGGGCCGTCGTCGTGGAATCGCCAAAACGCGTAGCGGCCTCCAGGCAGCACGCCTCGTGGGTGAGGTGCGAGTTTGTGGCGGCGACGTCGGCGCCGCGGCGCGCCTGCGCTATGGCGGTGCTGACCTCCCCACGCGCTGCGGTCAGCCAGGCCTCGGCCAACATCTCGTGGGCCTGATACGTGACGGCGAACATTCGGTGCGGATGCGCCGAGAGTTCCCGTTGCGTTCGCGCGGCAGCTTCGCGGTCCCCGCTGACGGCGTAGGCCGCCAGCAGATCTATCCGATACCGATACACCACACCGATTGCCTCAAAGTTAGCTCCGCACAAGGGAAGTACGCTGCTGATACGGCGGCTGGCCGACTCCGCGCGTCCTGCGGCATATTCGGCACACCCGCTCATCAGTTCGATCCACACCAGCGCGTCTGGTGTCTGGCTGTGACCGCGAATGCGGTCGATCACCCCTGCCGATTCGGTGAGATATCCGGCGAGCCGCAACGCGGTCGAGTGGAACTCGGCGGCGGTCAAGCGGTGGAACGCGACAGCGGTCGCGCTGCTGCCGATCCGGTCGGCACGTTCAGCGACTGGACCGAGTTCGTCCGCGCGACCTAGTTCGCCCAGGCCGATCACGTGCGCGATCACGGCCAACATGGCAGGAAGTGGCGGCAGCTCTGCGCACGCGGCGGCTTGCTCCGCCGCAAGGACGGCTTCCGCCGGCTTCCGCAATCCGATTGCCATCACGGCGCGGGCAGCCGCGAAGATCGCTGCAGCCATGGGCTGCGTATACCGCTGGACGGCGTCGTCGAGCACGGCCCGCGCGTCGTCTGGTTGTCCGAGCAAGAGAAAGAGATTGAACACACGGACGAACGCGATCAGCGCACGCACATCGTCCGGAACATTCGCCGACGACAACGTCTCGAGAATCTCCTGGGATTCCTCGCCACGGCCGATATTCGACAGTTGGGCTGCGTAAATCAAACGGGCCAACCACCCGCCTGAAGTCGTGGCCGCCTTCGCCAGTCGGAGTGCGAGTTGCTGATCGAGGTACCAGCCGGCGATCTCTGCTGCGCGGATCATCTCGGCGGGATCGGGTTCAAGGTCCGAGTCGAGCACGAGGACCGCGCGCCGCAGCGCCGCTCGCGGGTCGACGACCCTGTCCGACCCGGGCCGCAGGTGCGATGCGACCAGTCCACGCAGCCGACGCAACCGCAGTTGACCCGCTTGACCTCGGCGGGCGTCACCGTAGAGGGGGTGCGCCAATCGAACCGATTCCGAGTCGCCATCGACGACGATCAGACCGCGCGATTCAGCCTCCTCGATCGCGGATGATTCGGCCATCTCCACGAGCTGGGAGCCGGTCAGGGGTTCGCCCACGGCCAGCACGTCGAGTACCTCGGCAACTGCGACAGGGAGGACACCCATCGCGCGCTCGATCAGTTCGTTCAATGTCGGCGATACGACCACCTCGCCGCGCCAGGTCCACGTCCCATCATCCCGGCGCAGCCGTCCGGCCCTGCGCTCCTGCTCGACGACATGCCGCAGGAACAGCAGGTTGCCTCGTGTCAGATCCCACATCCGGCGCGAACCGAGGGGATCGAGCGGCCCACCGAGTACCGACTCCAACAGGACCTTGCATTCGTCGCGCGACAGTGGCTGCAATTCCACCCGCTGCAGGTGCCCGTCTTTCCAGAGCCCCGTGATCGTCTCGGGGACATGCTCGGGCGCCCGGATGGTCACCACGACGCTGGCGAGACGCCGGTGTACGAGTTGCTGCACAACGAACGCCGATAGATCGTCGAGCAGCTGTGCGTCGTCGACCGCCACCACGACCCGCGCTGCCTTGTGGTCGGTGTCGACAAGTGCCGAAATCACTTTGCGGACCAACGACAACGGATCGGCTGATTCTGCGGGCACCCATTCCGTCAACGCACCTAAGGGCACCCCTCGCGCCGCATTCGATCCGACGACCCACCGCACAGCGCACCGCGCTGACGCCGCCGACGCGACGGCCTCGCGTGCCAACCTGCTTTTGCCCACCCCGGCTGCACCCCCGAGCACAACGCCGGCATAGCCACCCGACCCGCCAAGCGCCTCGGCGATTAACCGCAACTCCTCCACCCGGCCGATCAGCGGCCAAGCGTCACTCACGAATCAATCGTAGGGCAGGCCCGTAGCGAAACGGACAAACCGCTGATGGCGCACGGCTGGAAGAGGGCTGCGTTCAGCCTGTGACGATGCGTCCGCCGACACCTACTTCATCAGGGCACCAGCACCCACCCGCGAGCACCGTCAATCGCGACGGTTCAGTCAGTTGAACCTCGCATACTCACCCGGGCGGATTCGGTCGCCGCGGGTGAGCATGTGCCGGGTCGCTACGACAGCGAGATCCCTGGGTGCAGATGCCAGATCCGTCTGGCCGCGTCGACGTGGGATGGTGCGACCTCGAACAGATGGACGCTCAATCGAGGGAACCCGCGTGGATGACCCTGAGCTCGCCGCGGGTGACGGCGCATACGGTCGACACCTCCCATGACGCGGTCTTCGCCCACCGCTCGAACGCGAGCAGCCTGGTCTTGTCGGCGGTCGTGTAGTCCGCATAGTCCATCGAACCGGACGACGCCGTGCCGGTCGCTCCCCCTGCGGTGAACCGAACTGCACCGGACTTGACCTGCCGGTACACGCAGTTGTCGAGGACCACGTCTTTGCCGGGCTCGAGGCCGGTCCCCTCGCACCGCGTCCACAGCGTCATCTCGAGTTCACCCTCGTCGTACTCGACCGTAAGCCGGCGACGGCCGGTCGGGCCGTCGAGCAGGTGCTCGTGCCAGCGAAATCCCTCTTGGTCGAAGTTGATCGTGCCGCGGACGACGTGGTCGACACCGGCATACGTGACGATGTCACCGACACCGATCCGGAGCGGGTCGTACGCCTCCGGGTCGGCGGCGAGCGGATGGACCCGCGGTGGCGTACCGGGAGTGCTTGTGCGCCTTCCGCGTACGACGTTCCCGACGATCGACACCAAAACCAACAGGGCGAGTAGAAGAATCACGACACCCATCCGGACAGTGTTCCCTTCTCTGGAATCTGCGTTACATTGACCCTGGGCGGCAGTGCCTCTCGCCAGGCCTGGTCGGCGGTGTTGACGTCGACCCACCTCTCTACGCTCCGTGCGCAATTCTCGCGACGAGCGGATCAAATCCCTCCCCTATCCCGGTCGTTTTCTGACACCGGGACATTTTCGTCCAGACCGAGCGCCGTTGCGCCGCCTTGTGCAATTCAGCCCCGACCGATACCTAGCGGCGGGCCTTCAACCACACAAC
Source organism: Rhodococcus sp. UNC363MFTsu5.1 (assembly GCF_000686785.1). NCBI lineage: Bacteria > Bacillati > Actinomycetota > Actinomycetes > Mycobacteriales > Nocardiaceae > Rhodococcus > Rhodococcus sp. UNC363MFTsu5.1. The sequence continues at coordinate 6,067 of NZ_JMLO01000045.1, read as the reverse complement.
AGAATGGAGTAGAAGCATGAGCACCTACGGAACTACCAGCGGCGCCGAGCGAGCGATCATCGAGAACATGCTCGACCGTAACCGCGAAGCACTCATCGAGACCGCACGTGGCCTGTCTGAAGCCGATGCCCGCCGACGACTCGTCGCGTCGCTGACGACGCCGATCTCATTGATCAAGCATGCCGCCGCCGCGGAACGGATTTGGTTCCAACGGTTCTGGGCAGGGCTCGACGAATCCGAGTGCGATGGATACTCGCGCCGCGACGAGGGCACCTTCGCCGTCGCCGACGACGAGTCGCTGGCAGATGTCATTGCCGAGTTCGAGCGCGCAAGCCAGCGATCACGTGAGATCGCGTCCCGATTCGATCTCGACGACACCAAGGACAATCCCCGCGAGGGCAGCGTCAGCATGCGGTGGACGTTGCTCGCCTTCATCCAAGAGTTCGCCAGGCACGCAGGCCACGGCGATATCCTCCGCGAACAGATCGACAAAGCCGCACTCCGTCAGCCGCCCTCGTAGAGGTTCGGCTCTACAGGGCAGCTGCCCCAGCTCGCTGACCGACTCATGTCATTTGTCGGTGATCGCAGCCGTTCACCCGGCGGATCCGCGAACAATTACCAACTGTGTGGACCACGATCGCGACCGAAGGTAGTCGCGGTAGTTGTCACACCGCAGGTGAGAGCGCCGGGAAATGGCAACTCCGATGAAGATTCACACCGCCGCGCGGTGGCGGTGGCCGCAGTTGGCGGTTTGCCAAATTGTTGGAAAATCGTCGGTCGAAATCGCCGACGCCTGCGGGCGTATCCGCTCCCATTCCCCGAAATGCGCAGCGCCTCGGCCGCCGCCGTCGTCGACGACGGCGGCCGAGGGGCTGTTCACCGGCCATTGCCCGATCGAGCGAGCGTCTGCACCCGATCAGATTGCGAGGCAAGCCCTATCGGCGATTCACCAGTCCGCTTCGGTGTAGCGGATGACGCCGCGGATGTTCTTGCCGTCGAGCATGTCCTGGTAGCCCTCGTTGACCTGTTCGAGCGAGTAGGTGTTGGTGACCATGTCATCGAGGTTGAGCAGGCCTGCCCGGTACAGGTTCAGCAGGTTCGGGATGTCCACGCGGGTGTTGCAGCCACCATAAATGTTGCCCTGCAGGTCCTTCTGGAGCAACGTGAACGTGAATGCGTTGAGCTTGATATCCATGTCGGCGATGTGGCCCATCGCGGTGAGGACGCAGCGACCGGTCTTGGCTGTGAGCGTGAGAGCCGGGTCGACGTACTCACCCTTCATCTCGCCAACGGTGATGATCGTCTTCTGACACATGCGACCCCAGGTGATCTCCATGATCGGCTCGATCGCCTCCTCCATCGAGGCGAACGCATGCGTGGCACCGAACTTGAGCGCCTGCTCGCGTTTGAACGGCACCGGGTCGATCGCGAACACGTGGCGCGCACCTGACGCGACCGCGCCCTGCAGTGCGAACATGCCGACGCCTCCGACGCCGATGATGGCAACCGATTCACCCGGTTTGATCTCGGCGATGTTCGTCGCCGAACCCCACCCGGTCGGGGCGCCGCAGCCGACGAGGGCGGCGAGCTCGAACGGGATGTCCTTCTCGATCTTGACGACGGAGGACTCGTGGACGGTTATGTAGGGCGAGAACGTGCCGAGCAGGCTCATCGGGACCACGTTCTCCCCGCGAGCCTGGACTCGGTAGGTGCCATCGGCGATGGCCTGCCCCTGCAGCAGCCTCATGCCGAGATCACAGACGTTCGAATGGCCCGACACGCACGACGGGCAGCGTCCGCACGCCGGGATGAACGAGAGCACGACATGGTCGCCGACCTCGAGATCCGTGACCCCCTCGCCGAGCTTTGTGACCACACCCGCACCCTCATGACCACCCATCGCCGGATAGGACGACATCGGCGTCGCACCGGTAACGATGTGATGATCGGAGTGGCACATGCCGGCAGCCTCCATGCGGATCTGCACCTCGCCGGCGACCGGGTCACCGAGTTCGATCTCCTCGACTGACCACTTCTCGTTGATGCCCCACAGCAGCGCACCCTTGGTCTTCATTGCAACACCCTCCCCGTATTGACTATTGGCAGCTGTGACCATAGCCACAAACCTTCCAAATTGGAACACGTTCTAATCTGGCGCAAAGTTCCTCTTCGGTTCGGCGTGAGCGGGCATCGTCGACCTACCCGACGACATCACATTCATCGGCTCGACAGCCAACACAACGGCGGAGTCGTCACGAAAGTTGGCGGACGGCCGCCGGATCCACCGCGATGGCCCGAATGACTGTCAACCGAGGCGGGCGCGAATCAGGCGTCACCGAGCTCCGACCGCCGGTCCGACTTTCCGGCGACTCAACATGTCGGTCGGACCTCACATCTCCACGGTTGGGCTCGCCGAAAGGGCGATGCCGCGCAGGTAGGCGGTGAGGATGGATTCCGGAGAGATTGTCTCTTGGATGATCGTTCGCTGGAACACCAGGGAATCCGTGAGGGAGATCAGCTCCTCGACCCGTTCGTCGGAATCGGATAGACCCGCCCTGGCGAGCAACAACGCCGTCACTTCTCGGGTGATGGCGTGGACTTCGGACTGTGTCGTCAGCTTTCCTCGAAGCAGTGGTACGTCGTCGAGTTCGAGAATGAGTGCGTAGCGGGCCCTCATGTCGTCGCGGCGGTCCGCGAGCGTCTCGACGAGTGCGGTGATCACACCCGCAAGCTCGGCGATGCTCAGTTGGCGTTCACCCTGAGACGTTGCATTCAGAGAGGCTGCGGCTTGCTTGGCGTCCGCTATCGCGCGTTCGGCCAGCGTGTTGACGATGAGTTCGAGTAGCGCAAGCCGGGTTCTTGCGTGGTGCGAGGTCGCCCCCTGTGGAATCCCTGCCGCTTTGTCGACGCCTCGGTGCGTGAGCGCGCGAAGGCCATCGCGGGCAATGATGCGGATGGCGCTGTTGGCGATCAGTTCCCGGCGATCCTGGCCACTGGTTGCTCGTGTCGGCACGATCCAATGCTACAGGTGTAGCGTAGTCAAACGCCCGACGCTACAGCTGTAGCGGAATCCGTGGTGCGGGTACCTGCTGCGCGACATGAAGAGAGACATCCGGACAAGGAGCGCCCGATGCTGATCGATTTCGTCCCCGACGAGACCCTGTACCCGTTCGAGTCGCGCTGGTTCGACTCGTCCGCCGGTCGAGTTCACTACATCGACGAGGGGGCCGGACCGCCGATTCTGTTCTGCCACGGCTCCCCGACGTGGAGCTTCCTCTACCGCCACATCGTGAAGGGCCTGCGCGATCGGTACCGGTGCATCGCCATCGACCACCTGGGCTTCGGATTGTCCGAGCGGCCTGACGATTTCGGCTACAGGATCGCCGAGCACACGACGGTCCTGGGCGAACTGATCGACCATCTTCAACTGGACGACCTCATCCTGATGGGGCAGGACTGGGGTGGACCCATCGGACTGGGCGCGGCAATGTCGCGGGCGGATCGAGTCAGAGGGATCGTGTTGGGCAACACAGCGTTCTGGCCGATCGAGCCACTGGCGAATCGTGCTTTCAGCGTGATTCTGGGCAGTCGCCCCATGCAACGCCGCATACTCGAGCGGAACCTCCTCGTGGAGCGCTTCCTACTCGGGGAGCTCGGCGGCACGCTCACCGAGGCAGAGGCAAACCACTACCGCGTGGTGCAACCCACGGAGGAAGCACGACGTGGACTCACGGTCATGCCCAAGGAAATTCGCGCCGCACGACCGCTGTTGGAGCAACTCGCCCACGACGTGCCCGCCCTCCTGGGGCACAAGCCGACTCTCGCAGTGTGGGGGATGCGGGATGTGGTGTTCCGCCCGAAAGCGTGCCTCCCGCGGATACATGACGCATTCGCCGACCTCGAGGTCGTCGAGCTACCCCGTGCACAGCATTTCATCCAGGAACACGCACCAGGCGAGATCATCTCGGCCATCGTGAATCGGTTCCCGTGAGTCTTCGTGGTGGCTGGACGCTCCCCGAAACAAATCAGGTGACGGCGTCGCGGACCGGAGAGGTCTCAGCCGGCTGTCACCGGGGCCGCGGCGAGGGCGGCGGCCAGGTGGCGGGCCTGCTGCAGCCACTGGGCGCGGGTTTGCTCGTCCGAGTCGGTGACGGTGCGGAACACGACCCGCTCGACATCTCGGATCCCCACGTACGGGAGTACACAGGCGGCCCAGATCTGCTGCAGGGGATCGCCGAACTCGCTGTGCTCACGGTCGGCCGGGGTGTCCGAAGTGTTGAGCACGAGGGCACGGCGCGCGCGCAGTAGCCCGGCCGGTTCGCCGTCGGCGGTCTCCAGCTTGTATGCCACAGCAGGGGCGAGCACCCGCTGCACCCATCCGGTGAGGATCGCGGGCGGCATTCCCCACCAGTTCGGGTGGATGAACACCAGGGCATCGAGCGTGCCGATCTCGGCCTGATGCGTGCGCACGAGATCGTCGGCGGCGGGCCCGGATGCGGCCACCGTCTCGGTCTCCGACGCGGTCAGGGCCGGATCGAACCCCTCGGCATACAGGTCGTGGGCCACCACATCGACTCCGTGGGTACGCAATTCGGCGATCACCGCATCGAACAGGGCGCGGTTGAAACTGTCGGTGCGGGGATGTGCCAGATAGACGGCTACGCGCATGCCCAGGACTGTGCCACACAGTCCGGCGGTCCGGCATGCCAGTCCGATCGCCGCACGATCAGGTCACTGACGGGTCAGCCACTCCGACAACCGCGTCTGCACGAGGCGCGCGCCAGCACCGGGCAGCAGCTCGCGGTCCGGCGCCGCCCCGAAATACCGCGCCTGTGGGTCGGTGAGCACCTCGCGCGGATCGTGGCGGGCGGCCAGCACGGTGCGGATCCACTGGTCGAGGCCGAACACTTCCGGCCCCGCTACCTCGACGGTGCCGTTCAGCGGGGCGCCCACCGCGGTTTCTCCGACGGCGGCCGCCACTTCTTCGGCCGCGATCGGCTGCACACCGGCACCGGGCAGCCGCACCTTGCCGTCGGTGGTCGCGGAATCAGCGATGCTCCCGGCGAATTCGAAGAACTGGGTGGCGTGCACGAGCGAGTACGGCAGACCCGAACCCTTGATCAGCTCCTCCTGCGCCACCTTCGCCCGGAGGTATCCGGACTCCGGCAGCCGGTCGGTGCCCACCACCGACAGCGCCACATAGTGTCCGACGCCGGCCTCGCGGGCGGCGCCGAGCAGATTCGCGGTGGAGGTCCGGAAGAACGTCATGACGTCGTCGTCGGCGAACGACGGCGAATTGGAGACATCGATCAGAACGTTCGCGTCCCGCAGCACCTCCCTCACTCCCTCACCGGTCAGCGTGTTCACACCCGTGCTCGGTGCAGCCGGAACCGCTTGGTGGCCCTGCTCATTCAGCCGTGCGACGAGCTTCGAGCCGATCAGCCCGGTGCCTCCGATGACGACGATCTTCATGCTCATTCCTTCCGTTCGGGAGCTGCTTCAGCAGTGAGCGAGATTCCCCTCCCGTCAGGACAGGAGGGGCGGCGATTCCGTGTCAGCACCTCCTGTCGAATGGCCGTTTCCCACCTGAGTGATCTGTGTCAGCCTGCCCGCCGACCTCGCCCGACGGCAGCAAGCTGTCGCCGGGCGAGGTCTGGCGTAGTCACTTCAGGGTAGGCCGGTGACCATGCAGATCACAGCGATCCGAGCCCGGGCCGCAGCCGGTTGCGACCAGAGCATGGCGAGTCCGCGCTCAGCTCAGCGCCCTGAGACTCGTCACCCTGTTCAGGATCGGTGCCCGCCACGCCTCGAGATCCTCAGGGCCGTTCTCGGCCCACAACTCGTGGAGCTCCGATGTGTCGCTGTCGGCGATCGCGCGTTCGAGCGTCGTGACGATCCAGGCACGCTGCTCCGGGGTCAGGGACCCGACATACGTCGCGGCATCGATGCCGTCGAACTGCTGAGGTGCGGGCCGGAGTCCGTGTGCCACCGCGACGACCTCCGCAAGCGCGATGGCGGCCTCCGCCTCGTGCGACTCGAGGTACTCCTCGTCGGCATGCCTGCAAAA
>NZ_JMLO01000044.1:0-22517 GCF_000686785.1 Rhodococcus sp. UNC363MFTsu5.1 | reverse complement strand
CGGGGTCACCAGCGCCGCGTAGTCAGACACGGTGATCCGCTGCGACCGGGAGATTCCGCCGCCGTTGCGTACGAACCCCTCCGTCGTAGCGGGCGGTGGTGCTGCGGCATCGATCAGCGGCCACAGCAGGACCGGCGTCGGCGAGTCGGGGATATCGATGGCGTAGGCACTCGCGTGAACCTTGAGGGTGCACGGCCCGGGCTGCAGGTCGGGAGTGGTGAGGATGCCCTCCTCGGCCTGGACACGGTAGGTGCGGGTGGTGACGACGCCGGCGCCGGTGGGGTCGGTGCCACGAATGATGGGGACATGAAATTTGAACACCGTCATGTCGTCGGCGCCCTCGATGTCGCGGACGTTCGCGGTGAGGATGGTCATCGACTACACCTCGTTTCGGATGTCGGCGGGTGCCTTGGCGACGATCGGGCAGGCGGGGACGCCGCAGGTGAGGAAGTCTCGGATCACTCCGGTCTTGCGCCGGTTGTCCTTTTCCAGGGCATCGACCCGCTGCTCGGCTCCGGCGACGCGCTGCTCAAGGGCGCCGATCTGCGCGGACATGGGGGCGACGAGAGAGGCGGCAGCGGTGGCGATGGTCTGCGCTGCTTCGGCGTCGAGCTTCCCCGACTCGGATCGGGTCTTGCGCAACGCGAACACGCCCCCGACTACCGCGGTCAGGACGGCGCCGAGGCCGATCGCGCCGAGGGCCTGGAGCACTGTCACCCGGCCACCGCCGGCGGGTTGGGGTGGCCGTCGCTGGGTCCGGGTGAGACGTGGCGGGCTGCCAGGGTGTTGCCGCCGAACCCAAGGATCGCGGCGACCAGGAGGAGCACCACCTGCATGGTGTCGGCGGCGACCAGGCCGATCGCAGCGAGGCAGAGTCCGAGGGCGCGGGCGATGTCGTACGCCCACGCCCTCCGCTCCGGCGTCATCTTGGGAAGTCTCATCACTTCGCCTCGAATCCGTCGATGCCGAGCTTGTGCCCGATAGCCGCGAGAGCGTCAACCACCGTTCGGTTGCCGAGCTGCTTCCATCCCGGGAACTCCCCCACGTTCTTCGATCCGGTCAGCTGCTCGTTGATGTTCTGCTCGTGGTTCATGCCGCCTCCTGCGGGTGGTGTGGGGTTCATGGCGGCGCGCACCATGTTGAGGAACACGTCGTGCGGGAAGTTCGGGCCGGGGTCGGTGTGGTCGGTGCCGCCCCATGCCCGCGTAGCGTCATGGGTGGTGACGCCGGGCAGGCTGTTGACGCCGACCCATCGGATCGGCCAGTTGTGGGTCTTGTGCCAGTGCGCGATGACGGTCGCGCCGGCGCGCAGCATCTTGTCCTGTGCGAGCCACTGTTCGCGGGTCCAGTCGGCGCGGGCGGTGAAGCACAGGTGCAGGAGCAGGTTGTTGCCCTGGTTGCCGGACGACCACGTGATCCAGTCGTCGGAGTTCTCCCGCAGGCGCTTTCCGGTCAGGTCCACGATCACGTGGTAGGAGCCGGTCTGCGAGTTCAGCTGGTAGTTCGCCAGCCCTTCGGCGCCGATGTTCGGGTTCCCCTCCGACGTGTGCAGACACGTGCCGAGGAGACCGCCGATTGAGCGCGGCCCGCCGAAGTTGAATCGCGGCGCCCAGTCGATATCGAAGTAGGTCACGGGTTGCTTCCCCTTTCGGGCGTGGTGATCGTGTATCCGCCCGCGAGCTGCAGGGCGAGCGCGTGATTCGGTTCGTCGGTGGTGTAGGTGCCCGGCTGGGGGCGGACTTCGCGGCCATAGACGACGCCTCCAGCAGTGCCCAAGACGACGGTCATCTGTCCGGGCTGCCCAGCCATCCGTGGGCGGTGGTAGACGATGAGGTGGTCAGTCCCCTGGATGGGTGGGTCGATGCGGTACAGCGTTGCCAGGCCAGCGAACCCGGGCAGCCCGTCGACCACCATTTCAGCGGTAGCCATGCGGCCTCCTATGCGGTCGTCGTGAAGTTGATTGGTGCGGAGAGTTCGGAGACGTTGTCGCCGATGTCGACTGCCTGGACGCGGACCTGGTAGGCGGTCGAGGCGGCGAGACCGACGAAGTCCCAGGACGTTGAGGTGACGACGCCGTAGCGCTCGCCATTGAGGTACATGACGTAGTTCTTGACGGCGACGTCGTCGATCGAGGCGTTCCAGGAGACGTGCGCGGTCGTCTTGCCGACGCCGGATACGGCGAGCCCTGTAGGAGTGGACGGCGGGATACCCAGCGTGTCCGCGAGATACGCGGTGACGAACACTGCGCCGCCCGCACCATTGCCAGACGTGCCGCCACCCTGAGTTCCCATGCCGCGGCCGCCGCCGGGCGCTGAGGGCCAACCTCCATGACCAGCAGAAGCGCCAGCCGAGAAGACACCCCAGCCACCGCCGCCGCCGCCACCTGCGCTGCCAGTGCCGATCTGACCCGCCGAGATGGAGAATCCGTGGCCGCCGGGGTGGCCGTGGCCGCCGGTGCCGTTGGCCCGCTGGCCGCCCGACGCACCAGGCCGGAATGGTCCAGCCGACCCGTCCGCGCCGTTCGTCGCTTCGCCACCACCGTTGCCGCCACGCATCATGAACGTCCGCGACCCGGAGCCGTAGTTGCTGTTCGTCGCCGCGCCCGCAGTGACGAACGTGCCGAACCGCGACACCCCAGGCGTCCCACCGGGCCCGGCACCGGCGCCGATGGTCACCGAGATTGCCGGCGGAAGATCCTCAAGGTCCGTACCGGCGAAGGTGGCCCGCTCCCAGCCGCCGGACCATCCGCCAGCACCAGGCGCACCAGACGGCTGTGTGCCGCCGGTAGCGCCAGAGAGGACGTCAACCACGATCTTGTACGCGGCGGGATGCTTCGGCCACACAGCAGCCTCGCTGTACGTGTACAGCAGGGCGCGCTCCGAGCCGATGATGATCTCGTCGATGCGGTTATCGAGCCGAACCACCTCGCCACCGAACAGTTGCGCGGAGATGAACTCGGACTTGAAGTTCTCGTGCGCGGTGTCGAAGCTGCCGATACCGCCGAGCTTCTGGTTCTTCCACGCGGCCTCGTTCAGACCGTCAAGGCCGGACAGGTCGTCATCGAATGTGCCCTCGGGATATCCGCCGCCGGGGACAGTCACGACTCGCCCCCATCCTTGAGTGCCGGGTCGTCCGGGAACTCCTCCTGCAGGCGGGCTAGCATCTTGCGCCGGATGTCCTTGCTGACTGTGGACAGTTTCTCGCCCAGGACGTCCCGCCCCGGTTCCGGTTCGTCCGCCGGCACCCACCGGCCGCCGCCGCCCATCATGAGATCCTCGGTGGCGTCGATGCGGTACTTCTTCTTCGGCGGCTCGCGGTGCCCGCAGTTCGGGCACTGCAGCATTAGCCCGCAGTCGATCTGATGTGCGGATACCTTGCGCCAGAACGGAATAGGCCACACCAGGGGAGCGCCGATGACATCAGGCAGTCCGAGGTAGGTCCAGAGGAACACCTCCTCTGGGTCGCTGAGGTCGCACTTGTCGATCGTGGGCAACTCTTTGTCGTTCATCAGATCAGCCCCATTTGCTTTAGTCCGGACACCAGTTTCTGAATCCGCTTGAGTACTTGTCCGAACGCGTCGACCGGGTCCTTCGATCCGAGCTTGATCGCGAAGGCGGGCGCCTTACCGACCGATGCCGAGAGCCGTAGCGACTTCACCCGCGGCGCCTCAACCCGACCCGACCTGTCGCCCTCGGTCTGCACGAGGATGCGATTGCCGAGGTCGAAATGCCCGAAGCCCTTGGCGCCAACCAGCCACGGTGCGCCGTCGACGATTTCCATGTCCGCCGAGTACTTCGTCTCGGTCGCCAGCATCGCCTGGCGCAGCACGAGGGTGGCCGACAGAGTGAATGCCTGATCGGCTCCGTCCACCCACAGCTCGTAGAGGCTCATGTCGGACAGGTGCGTCGACCGGTTGATCAGGTAGACGGTCATGAACGCGAGCAGCGTGTCTTCGTACCAGGGGCGCAAGAGGGCGTCAGCGGCACCCCCTAGAGGTGGTACGAACGGAATCGCTGCCAGTGCATCGCCAAGGGCCTGCACCGCCGCGGAGATGAGTTCGTTGACGCCGGGCATCGAGTGCCCGCCGCCAGTGAGCCGATGACCTCGCGCAAGCTTGATGTTCGCGGACTGCGACACCACGCCAGGCGACCCGGCTGGATAGAACACGTACGGGCCTCTCGGCTCCGTACCCAAATAGCCCGGCACCTGATACTGCGGGATCGGCGGGATGCCGACGATGGCTTGCTCGGAGTTTTCGATGGGCAGTGATCCGCCGCCGATACCCTCGACGAGCGCGGACACGAAGATGCGGATCAGTTGACCGATGCCTTCGAGGAGTCCGCCGGAGGTGTTCGGTGTCAGTCCGCCGGAGTTGTTCTCGAACCAGACGACCAGGGTGCCGTATGCGACCTGGGCGCCGGGCCACGGCAGGGCGTCGCCTGGCATGTAGCGGCGCCACCGCAGCGTGAGGTCCGCGTCGTCCAACATCGACTCGGCGCACTCATGGAATGTCTTGAACCGGGACAGCACGAGGCCGGTGGTCGTGCCTCGCGTCGCCGCGGTCTCGTAGTCCAGCGGCTTGAGGACGATCGGCCAGTTTCGGTAATCGGCGGACCCGTCGGCGAGCGGGTCCATCCACCCCATGCCCGACGGCCGTCCGTGCGCCCGAGCCAGGTTCAACTTGAGCGCCGTGCCAAGAGCCCAGTCGGTAGGGCCTCCAAGCATGAACACCTTGAACGGCTGGAAGCCCGCCGGGGTGGACGGCGTCGCCCACAGGTGACGCCACTTCAGCTGCTCGTAGTCGCTGAGGAAATTAGCGGTGACGATGGACTGCCCGAGGTCGTTCGTCGCCATCGTGACGTTGTCGAGGAACCCCGACCAACGACGCCCGACATAGTCGACGGTGACGAGGACGTCGATCGTCTCGCCCCGGTCCTTGCGGCCCTTGATGTCCCAGAGCCACTGGGCTTCCTCATAGTCGGCGTCGATCTTGACAACACCCGGGCCGGTGTCGTTCTCGTTGTCGAGCCAGTCGTACTCGTTCTCACATCGTACGATGTACTGCAGCTGGTCCGACTTCTTCCCGGACCACAGCTTGATCACGGGAGCGATCAGCCGGAACGCCTGCAGTTCCGCTTCGCGTGCGCGGACCGCGGCGAGTCCGTCCGCGCACGCCTGCTCAAGAGCAGTCGCCATCATCTACCTCCGTGGCAGTTTGACCAGAGTCGCGGCTGATGCAGCTCCGCCCGAGCCCCGCCAGCCGGGGCGCCAGTCACAGAGATCGGGAGCAGCGTCTTCGGGGTGTGCGGGGGGATGGTGTGCATGAAGTAGTAGCCGCCGCCGACCTGGCCCATGACGTTGATGCCGTTGGCCGACTGCATCATCACGTGCATCGGGTCGAGTTGGATTGTCAGCGTTTGCATCGCGGTCGTGACGGGCTTGAGGGGGATAGTCCTCGTCCCGTACGCGCCGCCCGGGACTCGTTTCCGCGGCTGGCCTGTCCATGACACGTCAGGGACCGTCCAGGTTCCGGGCGTGAGCACCCATGTCTGGAACATCTCGACGTCGGTCGGATTCGACACGGCGATCGTGCCCGACCCGGACGTTCCCGACGTCTCCCAATGAGTGACGTCGGTCTTGGACTCCCAGAACGGCTGCGCAGCACGCAGCTTGTAGAAGATGTTCCCGTACTGCAGGCGGTCCGGGCTCATCTCGGGCGCGAAGGCCGGTTCCTCGAACATCTGCACCGACAGGGTGCGGGTGTCGTCGTCGTTCTCCACCGCGATCCGAGCCAGCGTGTCACCCTCCCACCAGGGATCAAGATGGTAGGTGAAGCAGGATCGCAGCAGATCGTCCGTTTCCTGCCAACGCTGCCCGTCGCTGCCTCGGGTGCGGAATCCGAGTTGCATGTCGCGGTAGGGGTTTTCGAGCCCGGCGAATGACCCTCCGCGCTGGCGGCGTGCCCTCTTCCATTCGGTGGTCGTTGGTGCGTGGTAGAAGTTCTCCACCTGCCCCTTGCCGAGGCGGACACCTTCGGCGCCCGCCCCGTCGCCACCGACATGCAATTCAGGTCCACCGCCAGCGCCAAGGATGGAGACATTGAGCGTCACGGCGTTGCACCTCCGAACTGCGCAAGCAGTCTCTTGTTGAGCTCCTCGAACCTTCGGAGCTGTTCCTGGTCGCTGGACACGGTGACGTGGTTTTCGATCTGCACGCCGGGTTGCCATTGCTGGGCGCCTTGGGTGACGTTGCCGGCGAACTGGCTGGCGGCGTCGCTGACCTCGGGGCCCATTAGTGCGCCGAGGAATCCGCCGGGCTTGGGGAGGCCCCATGCGGCGGCGAGGTCCGGTCCTGCCTGTTGCGCCCAGTCGGACAGCCGTTGCTGCGGCGTCGGCGGCGCGGTGAACGACGTCGCGGGCGCAGGCGCCGAACTACGGCCCCCGCCACCTCCACCGCCGCCGCCACTCGAGGGTGATGGCGCAGACTTGGCCGTCACCTCCGCGGAGGCGCCGGACGGCCAGTTGGTGACAAACACCCGCTGCCCGTCCGTCGACAACGACACCCCCGAATCGGTGGTACCTGTCGCGCCGCCCTTGAGCTTGTCGCGCTGCTTCTCGAGCATCTCGCGGCGTTTCGTGGCGTCCGCCTTGCTCGGGCCGGAGGCGTTGAGTTCGGCGGCGAGAGCGTCCTCGACCATCCGATCCGCCTGCGCCAGTTGATCGGAGGTGGGGTTACCGCCTCCCGATGCGCCGGGCCAATGCCACACCTGCGGGAACGACGTAGCACCATTGGCGCTTCCGCCGTACTGCACACCATTGGACCCATCGTTTTCGATAGGCACTCCGAAGAGGTCGCCGCCCATGTGGCCGTTCTCGCCGACGCCACCGTTGGTGCCGATGGAGAAGCCGTCAGGGTCGTAGCCCGGCTCCCAGCCCATCGCCGCAAAGTCGCTGTCAGTGGTGAATCGAACCGATTGCCCGGTTCCGGCGTTGAACACCTCGGACAGGTAGCTGGAGCAGTCGTTGGTGCCGTAGACGTAGGCTTCGCCGTCCTTCGACTTCGCCACGTTTACCGCGGCGTCGCCGTCGAAGACGCCGCCGTTTTCCATCTTCACCAGCCCGAAGCCGAACCGCTTGGCGACGTCCGCGAGGATCGCCGTCGAACGGCCACGCTTCGACGGGGCGCCGGGGATGAACGCTTCCCAGCCTGTTTCGCCTTCGGCCCACTGCACCAGACCTTTGCCGCGGCCAGGCTGGATGATCGCCTCGTCCGGCAGCTTGCCGTTGGCGTACTCGCGGACACCGCCGTTCGCCTCGACATCCTGGATTGCTGGTCCGACGAAGCCCTCCGGCACACCAGCAGCATCGCGACGCTTCTTGATGTCGACCCAAACCGTCATTGAGCGCTCACGCTCGAGGAACGCCGTCATCGAACGGTTAGCCGGATCGGTGTCCGCCTCGACGATGACCGTTCCATCAGGCAGGGTGGTCACCTTCATCCCGAGGGCTGTCAGGTTGTCGACGGCATCCTGCGTGAGGGCCTTGGTGTGGACGGTCTTGTCATCCGGGACGTCGATGACCTTGCCCTTGAGAACGTCCAAAGCCGAGTGCGCTTCGGGCATCCCAGGCTGCCGGATCTGCGTCTCCACAAGATCAGGGACCAGACCGAGCGTGTTGATGTAGTCCAATGCGCCCTGGTTGGTCATCCCAGTCGCCATCAACTGCCGGATCAACGCGTCACGGTTGGCGTCGTACTGCCCGGTCAACTGCTCGATGGTGGCTCCAGATTCGAGGCCGGTCCGGGTCTGCGCCTCAAACTGTCCGACCAGGCCGCGGAGCTGGGCTTCCATCTGCACCTGCGCAGGCACGGAACGGTCGATGGCGCCGGACCAGTTCTGCAGCTGGAGAGTTGACCCGTCGGCGGCAATACCGACATCGGCGATGGTTTTGTTGACCTTCGTGATTTCGTCGTTGAACGCGGCGGACATCTTGAAGTCGCCGCCGAACTCGTTGAACCTCGCCTGCTGCTCGTCTAGCGCGGGGATCAGCTTGTTGCGGATCGCGTCGGCGCCTTGAGTCATGGCGCCTTCGATGCCTTCGCCAGTGCCACGGACAGAGTCGGCGAGGTCGCGGATTTTGTCGGCCCCGTCGCCATCAACAAGCAAGTTGAGGCCGGGGATGGCGGAAGCAACTGCGTCGATGCCCTGAACCAAAGAGGCAAGGCTGTCGAGGGTGCCGGCGACCATGTCGCCCGCGGACCCGGCGAGGTCACCGAAGCCCTCCATGCCCGACGCGACGAACTCAAGGATCGACTGTGCCGCCTCGAAACCAGCGTTGCCGACGTCGATGAAGAACTGCACGACCCCAGCACGGTTGTTGCTGATCTTGTCGGCCCACTCGGCGATCTGCGGGCCGAACGCTTCCGCGAGAGACGCCTTCATGCCGTCGGCGACCATCGAGATGGACCGCATGGCGCCCTCGACAGAGGTGGCCGCATTTCCGCCCATCACGTCGATAGCGCGCTTCGCGGCGCCCTCGTAGTCATTCATCGACTTCGTCGCGGTGTTCAAGTCCATCGCAAACAGCGCTTGGCCGAGATCCTCAGCCTTCGTGCCGAACAGAGCCACAGCAGCGGCGTTCCGGGCCACAGGGTCTTCGATCTGACGAAGACCGTCGAGAACCTGACGTAGGCCATCGGAGGCATCGGCGCCGCCGTTTGCGATCTTCGCCGTCATCTCCTCGGCCGACAGCCCAATAGCTGCGTAGCCTTCGGCGCTCGACTTGCTTCCATCGACAGCACGGATGGCGAACTCTTTCAAGGCATCAGCCGCTGTGTCGGTATCGCGAGCGCCAGCTTTGAGTGCCTGGGACATCAGGCCGATTGACTCAGCACCCGACAGTCCCAACTGACGGAACTGCGTGCCGTATTCGTCGATGGTGTCGAGCCAGTCTTCGGATGCGTTCAGGCCCATCTGAGTGCCCTTGACGATGAGGTCAAACGCGTCCTGTGCATCGGCAGCCATGCCGGTCTTGAGAGCCTGGCCTGCTGATCGGGCGACCCTCGGGATGTCCTCGCCGATAATTGAAGCGACACCGTCGAGGCTGTTGATCATCTGCTCGGCGTCACGCTGCGTCGATCCGGGGTCGAGGAGGCCAGTCTGTAGGGCCGCCTTCGCGGTCTGCAGGTTTCCGTTCACGGACTCGCCGAACGCATCGGCGTAAGACTCTCCCGCGGCGAGACCGAACTTGCGGGCCTGGTCCACAGTGAGCCCGGTCTGCGCCTGGAACAGGTCGCGGTCCAGTTCGGCCTGCATGCCGTCCTTGATGGCCTGCGCGAGCGCAGCGCCCGCGGCAAGGCCGAGGACGGCGATGCCGAGGATGGACCCAGCGACCGGGCCAGTCTTCGACGCCAGGCTGCCGAGTTTGTCGGAGAACCCTGACAAGAAGTTAGTGCCGACACTGTCGCCGGCGGCCTTTGCGCCGTCGCCTGCGCTGGACAGGCTGGTGCCAAGCTTGCCGACCTCCGAGGTGGCCTTGCGTGCCTCGGTGCCGACGGCAGACAGGTCGGTGACGGCCCGCTTGGCGGAGCCGCCGACCTTGTCGACGTCGGAGGATGCGGAGCCGAGCCGGGTGAGGTCCTGCCGCGCATCAGCTGCGCCCTTGCCGAGCTTCGCGGTGCCGCCTGTCGCGCCGAGGATCGCGGCGTCGATGTCCTTCGCGGACTTCTTCGCGGTGTCAGCGAGTCCGGTCAGGTCCTTCTTGCCCTGGTCGATACCGCGGGTGAATCGGGTGTCGTCGATTGTGAGGCGGGCTACGAGTTCGCCAACGTCCAGCGCCAAGGGTCAGCCCTCCCAGGGGTTACTTCTTCTGCTTGGTGGCGAGCATTTCGGAGACCTTTTCGAGGTCGACCATTCGCCCGAGGTGTGCCATGCCCCAATGGATTTCGGCCATGTCGGGGGTGAATCCGAAGTGCAGGATGGCGGTGCGGCCGGCGTGCAGGATCATCGGCCACGGCACCTTGTCCGCGACCATCTCGTCGAACGCGTCACCGAGGACCTTGACGACCTCGGCGCGCTGAACGAGGGACGGCAGACCTGCGGTGACGACCTCCTGCTGCACCCGCTCGGATTCGTCGTAGTCCAGGGCGGCGATGCGGTATGTCTTGCCGCGGATCGGCAGGTGCAGGTCGGGGTCGAAGAACGTCTCGAGGTCCTTGAGCGCCATCACTGGCCTTTCGGGTTGAGGAGGGCGTGTAGCCGCGTCGATGGGGTGGTGGCGAGTGCGCCGAGGCGCAGTTGCAGCCACCGCCACGAGCGGGCGTGAAGGACGCCGGATTCGACGTCGATGCCCATGTCTTGCAGGTCGAGCTCGATTGCCCGCCAATGCGTGAGGAAGTCAGCCCACGTCGCAAGAGTGAGGGGGCCGCGGGCCTGACCGGGGGTGGGGTTGTACCAGTCCCTTACGCCGGTCGCGGGGTCGTACGGGCCGCCGCCAGGATCGTCCGGTCCGTACGTTCCGGGCGCCGAAAGATCCTGCGGAGCTTCTCCCCCATCGCCGTCTGTCTTGGTGATGGGGGTATCGGATTTCCCGGCAGTCCGCCGCCTTCCCAAATCTTCTGGCCGAGGGCTTCGGAGTGCCCGAACCAGAAGATCGCGGTACGTCCAGCTACGGCGATCTTCGGCCAGGACACGCCATCGTCGAGCATCTGCTGGTAGGTGTCGCCGAGCATCTGCACGATCTCTGCGCGCTCGCGTTCGTCGTTCAGGCTGATGCCGTCGACGAAGATGCGCTGCAGGTGCAGGCCCTGCCAGGCGGTGCATTCAATGGCGTAGTCGGTTCCTGCGATGGGGAGGTGTAGTGCCGGGTCCATGAGGTCGGCGAGGTCTTGCATCAGGTCGCCTTTCGGTGCAGGCCACTGAGGGCGCCACCTTGAATGGGTGACGCCCTCAGTGAGGCCAGGATCAGGAGACGGTGATGGTGCCCGACGGGGTGAGGCCGGAGCCGGTGCCCGACAGGACTCCGGGGACGGTGACGGTCAGGCCGCCGGCGATGGTGCCGGTGACGGTGGCGTTGCCCGAGCCGACGGTCGACAGCAGCTCGAGGGCCGTCTTGATCGCCGCGGCAGTGGCGTTGTAGGCGATGCCTGCCGTGGTCTGCCCGGCGACGGTCAGGGTGAAGGTGCCCGCGGTGAACGGGCCGCCGGTGAAGGTGACGGTCTTCGGCTGGCTGGGCTTGGTGATGTCCTCGGGCTTGCCGTTGCCGGACAGGGTGAACGAGAACTCCTGCAGGGCGTTCGTGCCGGACGCCGCGCTGTCCGTCCACTTCACGGTGCACTCGCACTGGTGCGCGTCCGGCAGCGCATCGCGTCGGAAGATGCGGGCCTGCACGTAGTTCTCGGAGCCGGTCTTGCGGCCCTTCTGGCGGAGGAAGTTCTGGCCCGGGTCGTCGACGAAGCCGACGCTGTCGTCACCCTTCCGCTTGCCGGAGCCTTCGATGCGGAATGCGAGGCCGGTCACGATGGACGAGGCGTAGCCCTCCGAGTCGATGTCCGAGGTGTCCTCCTCGGAGCCCTCGAAGATCGGGGACACGGAGGTGAGGCCGCGGACGGGGGTCCAGGTGCCGGTGGCGGTTTCGACTTCGAGCGCCCAGTCGCGGGCGAGAGTTGATGCGAGGGACATGGGTGTCTCCTAGGAGGGGTTGAGGGTGAGGGTGTAGCTGTCGGGGCGGGTGTAGCGGCCGTTGGCATCGGGTGCGTTCGGGCCGGTGATGTGGCGCCGACAGAGCAGCACCTGCACCCCGTTCGGCAGCGTGAAGTTGCTGCGGTCGTGGAGGTGTTCGAATACGTCGTCGGCGAGGCGCGGCGTGGTGTGTGGGTTGCGGCCCGCCGTGCGGAATCGCATCTGCACGTAGAGGTCCGGGCTGTCGTCGTCGCGTTCCCGGTCGTCGTTGTAGGTGTTGATGAGGACGGCCGTGTCCGGCTTGTCCGGCAAGGTGCCGAAGAAAACCGCTGGCAAGCCTTCGCCGGTGTAGATGCCGGTCGGGCTGTACCGTGCCAACCCGGCCGCGGCGAGGTGTTCGGCGAGGCCAACCACGAGGTCAACGCTGTACGCCTTCATGTGGCCTCCCTTGAACGACGAAAGCCCCGCCGGATCGGCAGGGCTTTCGATGTGGGGCTAGGTCAGGCGATCGTGCGAGCGCCCTTACTGAGGTTGCACCTCGCATGGGAGGGCTTGATGTTCTCGGCAATATGAGGTCCACCCTTAGACAGTGGGATCACATGGTCGAAATGGAGGTCGGACACGTCCGCGATGTCGCCGTCGCAGATATGGCAGACCATGCCGTGTTCGGCGAGGATCAACTCGTAATCAACAGGATCGCCGTCGGTCGCCCGACGCCTGCGGGCGTTCTCCCGGTTGCGCATCTTCCAGAGTTCCGGATTCTGCTTCCTCCACCGGTCGGACACTCCCGGATTCCGGCGCCTGTACTCGGAACTGACCTCTCGGTACTTCTCCGGGTCGGAGTCATAACGAGCTTTACGCTTGGCCTTGAGTTCGTCGTAGTTGACCGTGTAGAACTCCTGCCAGCGCTCTTTCCAGTACTCCGGACGAGCCTCTCGGTACGCCTTGTTCTGCGCGTTCTCCCTGACTTTGTTCCGACGGTAGTAATCGCGGCGAGAGCATCGCTTACACATTCCCGACTTGTTTCGCGTGGGATGGACAGCGGTATCGCAGCCGTCGAATGAACAGGTAGAGTTGTCCATATCATCGCTCCTTGTAAGCGGTGGTCACGGCCCCGGACTGTTGGCGCAGTCGCGGGGTTTTCTAGTGCCTGATTCTACCCGAGTTGTCGACGAATCGACTCTGCAATCACCGCTGCTACAGTCCATTTCGTAGCCACGACTGCATTTTCAAGGTACTTAGCCTCACCCTCAGGGTGGTGGCTGCCGAGGTTCTCGTGGACCACCACCGCGTATTCGGTGTCGAAATAGACGGCCGCCTCGAGGTCCTCTTGTGCGGTGCCTGCGCTGTTGCGGAGGACGCCGGTTTCGACGGGAGCCCGTTCGATGGCTTCCTGCTTCACGACCTCAGCGGCGTCGGCGAGGCCTTGCTCGGCGGCGGCGCGAATGGCCTGCAGGGCGCGGCTGGCGTCGAACGCCATCAGGTCAGGTCCACCGAGTAGTAGTTCGGGGTGCGGCCTGCGCCGTCGTGGTGTAGCTGCTCGGCGAGGACTTCCGCTGTCCGGCCACTGAACTCGGGCGGCAGGGTGATCTCTGACCCGGGCGGGATCAGCGCGGTCGACGCTGGCAGGGAGACGCGGGCTTCGGAGATGACTTCCGAGCCGTCCGGCGCCAGCACCTTCTTGCGCTTCGCGGTGATCTTCCCGACCACCGTCACGGGCGGATCGAACGCGGGACCGTACGGGCCTTCACCGGCCTTCCGCTTCACCTGTACCGGCCACCGCCACCACTGGGCGAGCGGATCGGTCACCATGACTGCACCGCCGACGACGCGAGACCCGCCAGACGCAGAATCCGATACGCCGACGGACACAGCGTGTCGAGGGAACGTGCCGCCTCCGCGGCGAGCTCTCCCGCGTTCGTGGAGACGGATGCGCCGTCGATGCTCGAGGCCGTGATCTTCTCCGGCAGTCCACCGGGGCCGGCGGCCGGGTCGATGCCGAGCCGGTCCCACTGTGCGGCGTGCGCGCAGGTGGCCTGCATCATCGCCTCGACGAGGTCGTCATCGGCTGGGAGTCCGGAGGGGATGGTGTCGTACACGTCGCAGCGGCACGCCGACGCGACGAGGATCGACGCCTCACGGAGGAGGATTGTGGCGTTGTCCGGTTCGGGCTGCCCCGTCCAGGTGGCGAGCTGTGCGGGTGTGGCGTACACGAGCACGACGAATCCTCCTCGGGGTGTTGGTGGTTGGCGCGCAGGACGCGCTGCTGCAGGGTGGAAAGGTCACGGGCGTTGCACACCCCAAGCGGCCTTCACGCAGTTCTGATGAATGTCTGCCCGTGCGTGTTGACGCGCCAACCATCAACGTCTTGGTCCCGCCTGCCCCGCGCCGCGATCAGGCGACGCGGGGGGCGGGCATCAGGTGTTACAGCTCAGCGGGCTTCCGCGTGGCGCGTTTGCGCTCCTCGACCACGTAGCCATGACGGGCGAAGTAGGCGAGCGCGTTCGCGTCGTCCGTCTCGCCCTTGCCGTCGACGAACTGCACGCCCGCGACGGCGCCCGTGTACCCCGCGACGGGGGTTTCAACAGCCGCCATCAGGCGACCTTGATGTTGCGGAACACGCTGGCCGCCTTGGTGGCCTTGAGCGCGACCGCGACGGGGCCGAGCTCGACCTCGCCCTTCTTCACCGCACCGGCGGTGGAGAAGTCGGGCAGCCACGTCTGCACGATCTGGCCGCCGGTGACCGTGACGGCGTGGAAGCCGTCGAGCCCGCCGCGGTAGGCGTACAGATCGGTCAGGCCGGTCTGCGCGGTGCCGACGGTCCGGTTCTCGACCGGGATGATCGGCGTGTTCGCGCCTGCCTGGTTGCCCGGGTCGGCGAACACGATTCCGCCGTAGGTTTCCCGCACGATGGGGCGGCCGCCGGCACCCATCAGACCCTCGACCGGGTCCTTGGTGTACTGGCCGGCGCGGCGGGCCGCGGCGCGGACCCGGGCGAGTGCCTTGGTGTTGCCGAGGATGACGGTCGGGGTTCCGTCGAGCAGCGACAGCCACTCGTCGATGGCGTCGAGGGCCTTGTGCTCGGCACGCGGGTTGGTGTCGAAGTCGGTCCAGTCGGTGACGCTGGTGGCCCGGAACTCGGTGGCGGACCCGGTCAGTGCCTTGTCGAGTCCGTCGAAGCCGTTGGCGTCGACGGCCTTGTCGCCGTTGATGACCTCGTCCTGGAACTTGGTGGTCGCGGCCTTGATCTTCTGCGCGAGGTTCAGCGACACCGCGGCGGAGGCGTTGGGGCCGAGCTTGGCGATCACGCGGTCCACCTCGAACGCGCCACCGAGGGGCGCCAGGTCGACGGTGAACGGTGCGGTCGTGACGTTCTGCGGCGTGTACTCGGTGTTGAGGGCACGGAACGCGGCGGTCGCCTGGGTGACCAGTCGCCGGTAGCCGTAGGTGAGTGTCGCTCCACCGCCGGCGGGGTTGACGGCGTCGTCGAAGATCAGGGAGTCGAGGACGGCGGATTCCTTGCGGAACTCGTCGATGACCGCGGGGTCGTAGTCGTTGAGGGTGTTGTTCTTCGCCTCGGCGAGAGTGGTGGGTGCCATTGGGTGCCTCCTGGGCGGTTAGGCGTAGTGGGCGCCGATGGCGCCGGTGAGGGTGGTCGGGGTGCGCTTCGGCTTTTCGCCTTCGACGGGGTTGCCGGAGCGGCCAGCCGGAGCGGGCTTGTTGCGTTCGGAGAGGGCCTTGGCGAGGGCGTCGACCTTGTCGGCGGGGATGCCGAAGAGAAGCTCGAGGTCCTTGTCGTCGGTGATGCCGTGCTTGCGTGCGGCGCGTTCGATGGCGAGCTCGGCGCGGGCCTCGTCGCGTTCCTTGGCGGTCTGCGCGGATTCTGCGGCGCGCTTCTCGTCATCGGTCATCTGCGCGGCCTTGAGCTTGGCGAGTTCCTTGGCGGCTTCGGCGTTGGCCTTGGCTCGGGCCTCGTGCTTGCGCGACTCGGCCTTCCAGTCGGTGTCGTCCGCCTTCGGCTTCTCAGCCGCGGGCGCCTCAGGGTCCGCGGGTACGGGGTCCTCGGCGGGCGGGGCATCGGGAGCCGGGTCGCCGGTCGCGATGCCGACTCCGTCTCCGGCGCCGATCAGCAGCCGGAAGCCTTCATCGGGCTGAGTGTTCGCCATGCGTTCTCTCCTTCGGGGTGATGCCATGCGGCGTTCGCCCCGGATGCCATGCGGCGGGGGCTGGTGGGTGGTGCGGTGTTGCAGTTCCGCCGTGCGGCGGGAGTCTTAGCGGGCGCCGGTGGCCTGTTCGCGGCGGCTGCGGCGCGGGAGGTCGTGTTCGGCGAGGTGGGCGCGCATGGTGGCGTTGAGGGCCTTGAGGCGCTGGGCTTGTTCGCGTTTCGCTGCCGGGGTGACGGCGACCGCGGCGCGACGCTTGCAGTCCCGGATCTGGCGCTCGAGGAACCGTTGCCGTTGCGTCGCCTCATACCCTTCGGGGTTCGGCTTCGTCGTGAAGGTGCGTGATGCGCCGGGGATGTAGGCGGTGACGGCATGGCGGCAGTTCGGATGCTGGAAGCCATGACGGCGGGCATCGGCGAGGGTCGCCTTGATCCGCACTTTCACCGCGGGGCCGCCGGTGGCGTTCGGTCGGATCACGGTGCCCGTCTCGCCATTGAGGCTGAGCACCTGGCCCTCGTAGGGCTGGCACTGCGGCGCCGGATTCGCGTGCGACGACACGACAATCAGGTTCTGTCCGCGCTCGAGCAACCTGTCCGCGTGGGCTGCGATGAGTTCCTGGTTGACGATGCTGCGGGACTTCATCTCCACATAGCTGGTCAGTGACCAGTTGCGTTGGCAGCTGTCACGGAACCCGGTGATGCCGCGCTTGGTGAGCTCGTCGAGCGCCTGCTGTGCGGCGTCGAGGCGCGTTCCCTCGGCCGTCGGCGCACCGAGCAGCCCGGGCCTGGTTGGGCGGGCGTGCGGGACGTCGACGTTTCGGGCTTGGATGTTCGCGACCACCTGCCCGTACAGCTCCCCCGCCGCGGACGGCAGGCGTTGGGTGGCGGTGGCGAGCGTGTGCCACGCCTCCCCTGTCGCCTGACGCGTCTGCGCCTCCCGCCTCGGGCGTTCCGCCTTCGGGTCGACCTCGTCGAGTTCGTCGAGGTCGTCGTCGGCTGCCTGCCTGCCGATCTCGGCCGCACCTGCAACGGCAGCGGTGACCATCGCAGGCATCGACGCCTGCAACTGCGCGGCCAACACCTCCGCCTGCCGCCGGAACTTGAGCATCTCCGCGGGCTGCCGCGCCTCCCACTCCGGGCTGTCAATGCCGGCGGCGATGGCCTCCGCCAACGCCGTCAGCAGCATGAGCTCAGCCTCGGAGTACATCGCGGTGAGCTCATTGGGGAGGCCGGCGGCGTCGGACGGGTCGAGCGCCATCGCCTACACCGCCTTCGGGTCGACCTCATCAGGCTCGTCGGATTCGTCTGACTGCTCGGGCGGCTTGGGTGGTCCGTCCGGCTGGAAGCCGAAGTCCGGTACCGGAACATCCGACGCCTTGTCGATCAGCTCGACCTCCTCGGCGACCTTGGTCTCATCCCAGTCCTCGTGGAGGTACGCGACCTTCGTCCGTGTCGACGCGGCGCCCGCATTCGCCCAGCCCTGCACAGTGCGGGACTTGGCCTCGTCGGATTCGCGGGCGAACTTCGGCCACTCCAACTCGAGGTCCTCGGTCGGGGCCTTGCCCTTGCCGGGGAACTTGATCGCATCCACCCGCAGGCAGGTGGTGGAAAGCGGGCCGAGCGCGCTGCCCCAGTGCCGGGCCTTCGCGGTCGTCGTCTTGACCGTGAGGTCCTTCTTGCCAGACGCCTCGGTCGCGGTCTGCGCGACCTCGTCAGACATTCCCAGCGAGACGGGGCTGTAGCCGGTCTTGCGGAGGACCTCGCGCAACAGGATGTTGCCGCCCTGGTCATGCTCGAGGACACGGATGGCGGGCTGGAAGAACTGGAACAGGGTGGTCGGATCGCCTTCGCTGTTGAAGCTGCTCCCGACCCTGGTGAAAATCTCCTGCCCGTCAGGCAGCGTGGCGCCGTTGCCGGGGCCGAGGTTCTGCAGGACCGACTCGGACGCGTACACCTTTCCGGCGCCGAGGCGGAAGTCGCGAATCAGCGAGGAGTAGATGCGGTCCAGCTCGTGGTAGCTGGGGATGAGGTCGGTGCTGATGTCGGCGCGGCCAAGGTGCTTGAGCTTCGGCTCGTGCCGCCACTCCGGGTTCGGGGTCACGTTCGGCACGTACGCGGCGGTGAGTTCCTTGACGCCGGTCTCAACGTGCGAGTAGCCGTCTGCTCCCAGGACGACCTTGATGCCCTTGGTGGCGGGATGGGCTGCGAGGTCCATCGAGCGGCCGAGGCTGGTGGCGGTGCCCTTGTAGAGGCCGTGGATCACGCGCTCCGACTCGTGGCGCTCGAGGTGGCGCCACACATCGCGGTCGTCGGAGCCGTCGAGCTCGGACCAGAAGGTGACGGCAACCAGGCGACCCCAGCGGAATTCGGGGATGGCGCGGTCGGCGTCAACGAAGTCCAGCCAGGTGTTCTCGGCGATGGTGTCGTCCCAGACGACCCGCTGGAAGCTGCCGGACAGTGCCGAGCACTGCTCCCCCGCCTCCAATAGCTGCGAGTGGAAGGTCGGGGTGTTGAAGATCAGGTCCGCTCGCGCCTGATCGTCGGCCGACACGAAGGTCACCGGCTCGTTGAACAGTTCCGACGCGGACAGCTTCGTGATGACACCGGCGATCGGCGCGTGATACCGCTTCGGCGCCTGCGCCGTCGGCGTCTGCGTGCGACCCCAGAAGGCGTCGTAGGCGGCGCGGGTACGGCCGACGACACCGGAGGGGCTGGCCTTGCGCTCGGCGCCATAGTAGGCGTTGAGCTTGTCGGGGTCGCCTTCCCACCACACCTGGGATTCGGCGGTGCGGGCTTGGACCTTGGCTAGCTCCGCCGGCGGCCATGCCGTGTTCGGCTCTGGAAGGCTCACGCGGCCACCTCGATTCGTTCGTCAGGCAACGCCTTCGCGGCGTGCAGGTTCGGGATGAATGGCTGCCACATCGGGCGGGAGGTGGCGACCGCGTAGCGGAGGGCATCGACAGCGTGATCGTTGAGCTTCACCGGCGCGTCCTCCCCCTTCTTCGCCGCCTTCTTGTCCCACACGTAGCCGGGGATCTCCCCGAGGAGCTCGGTGCACGTGTGGTGGATGAGCAGTTGGTCGGTGGAGAGCAGCGCGGAGACGAGGCCGATGCCAGCACCGACCTTGTTGGCTGCGTTGGCGTAGTTCGTGAAGCCGTCGCGCTGTAGCTGCACCTTGAACTCGGCCGCGGCCGGGTCCACGAACAGGTAGTCGGGCGTGTCGGTGGCGATGAACTCCCGCAGACTCTTGGATCGGTCGGCGGTGGTGCCGTTTCCGGGCGCCCACTCGGCCATTGCGTACAGCCGGTTATCGACACCGAGGCCGAGCTTGATTCCTCGAGTCGGGTTGGTGGTGCCGTAGTCGATGCCGACGCAGAGGATTCGCTGCATGGCCGGCAGTGTCTCGACGACGTGGCGCTTCGGGTCGAACGACTCGTAGATGACGCCGTCGGCCATCGTCCACAAGCCCTTGATGAAGCGGTCATGCCAGAGTCCGGTGTACTGCCGCGAGAGGTTCTCGATGTACCCCTCGGGCAGGTGCGCCCGGTTGTCCTCCAGGTTGAAGTGGAAGATCCGGTGCCCCATCTCGGCGGCCCGGTCGATGTAGCTCACCTTGAGCGGGTGCTTCGGCCCATCCGGGTTCGTCGTCGCGCCCATCCACGCGCCGGCCACGGAATGCCGGGACACGAGCATGTTCACGAACTCTTCGGCCATCAGGCTGATCTCATCGCAGTACGACAGCTTGATGGTCATGCCGCGGATGATCGCCTCGGAGCGCACATCGGATGCGCCGATGACATGCACCGTCTGCCCGAAGATCGTCGCCGTCGGGGCGCCGCGGTTGTAGCTGATCTGCTCCGTGAGGGCACCGAACATGGCCGGCTCCATCAGTGGGGCGATCAGGTTGCGGTAGACGGTGTCTCGAGTGCGGCCGATGACAACGATCTCGCCCGGGAGGTCGGCGAGTTCGGCGACCTTCATCAGGAACTTCCACAGGCTGCCGACGGTCTTGCCGGATCGGACGGCTCCGTGCCAGAGGTTGATCTGCGATTTGGACGCGTCGGCCTCGGCGCGGGCGATGGAGAGGACCTGCTTGCGGGACAGGGGTAGGCGGTCGAGGATGCCTGCGGCGTGGCCGCGGGTCACTCCCCTGCCGCCTCGTCGTCGAGTTCGGCGGCGAACTGGGCGAGCGCTTCCTGCATCTGCACGAGCACACTGGCTGCGGCGTCGGCGTTGTGGCCGGCGCCCATGCGGGTCAGGTTCTCGTGGGACTTGATGAGGCGTTCGACGGCCGCGGTGAACTCTGCGGTGGCTTTGGCGTCGGGGAGGTCGAGTTTGATGGTCTGCGGCCCGGCGGGGGTGGAGGCGACGAACTCGTAGGTGTCCCAGATGCGTTCGCGCATGGCGATGGCGTCTGCCAAGAGGGCTTCGGCTAACACTGCGCGTTGCGCGGAGAGGCGTTCGCGGGTCTTGTCGTTCATCACGGCGACGGCGGGGCTGATGTTCCAGAGCAGGCCGAGGCGTTTGGCCCAGCGGGACACCATGTCCTGCGAGATGCCGAGGGTGCGGCTGATGTCGGCTTGCGAGGTGCCGATGGCGTGGCCTTCGCGGATCGCCGCTTCAATCTCGGGGGTGAGCTCCTGCTTGGGCGGCATCGGGCCTCGCAATGGGTCTGGGGTGCGCAGTCCCGTGCGGGTCTACGTGCGCCCCGTGCGGGGCAACTGGTCGAGCAGCCGTGCCATTTGTGGCTCGAGCACGGCGAGGGCGGCCAGGTTGTCGTCCCGCCTGGCCTGGCGGATCTTGGCGAGCACGTCTTGGATTTGATCGTGCAGGCTGGGCATCACTGCACCGCCCCATGTGAGGTGCGGTCTGCGATGCGGGCTGTGATGGCTGCCTTCTCGGTGAGGAGGTCAGCGATGGCGTTGGGGTTGCCTGCTTCTCGCGCTTGTTCGAGGCGGTGTTCGGTGTCGTAGAGGAGGGTGTAGAGGCTGGTGGTGTCCATGACTACCTCCCGCTGTCGATGTCCTCGTGCAGTTGGTGACGCCACGGCGCTGGGCTCGGTGGCGTTGGCAGTTGCGGGGCTGACGCAAGGAACAGCGCCGTGAGGTGATCCATGTAGTCGCGGGTACTGGCGTACGACCACATGTCGCTCATCGGAGGATGATCCAGCGGAGGATGGCGTCGATGCGTGCGGTGATCCAGTCGAGCATCAGACCTCCTGGGGTTTGGGGATGCCCGCGACCAGCCGGGAATGGGGGGTAGCTGGTCGCGGGCATCTGGTTCCCTCGGCGTGCGCTGGCGAGCTGCAACAGCCGGAGGGGCGGCACTTCCCCTGAGGGGTTCGCCGGAGCGGGAAAGGCGCTCGGCGCGGTGTGCCGCAGTCTGGGGTTCGGAGTTGATAGTTCAGCGTGGATCAGGAAGATCCACGAGGCTCTCAGCAATGAAGTCGGCGTGCTCGACGCGATCGAGTTCGGCCTGCCGATTCAATGCAGCTGCGATCCTCATTTCAGCGTGCTGAATGTCGGAGTTGTCGCCGAATAGCGCCGCTCGGTTGTACGCCTCTCGCGCTTCGGCTAACTCAACCCCAGGACCGCTCAGGACAGACTGCCGATGGCCGGTACGACGTAGTCGAGGACGTACGGCGCCAACGCCTTACCGATCGTCCACACCGCACCAGCAATGGTGATGACGTCGTCGAGGTCGATCGATCCGATCATGGTGTCTCCTAGGTGTTGCGCCCGAAGAGCTTTCGCGCCGGGGCTTCGTTCATGTTGATGGTCATGTTGATGACGACTGGCTGCACCGGGTCTGTGTCGGCCTGTTGGTCGAGGGCGTCGGCCATGTTGCGGAGGACGCGGGCGGTGACCGCGGTGGAGAGCTTGGCGAGATGTTCGATCAGATCCATGCTGACCTCCCAGAAGTAGGCTCCGGTACGACGCCCCGGAACGGCGACCATAGGCACCTTCATACGTGCCGGGCAGAGTGGCCCATGCTCCCCTGGCGGGATTTGAACCCGCACCCTCGCAAGGGGCCTTCGTGCTCCGTACGTCTACGGCGAAGCGCAATGCCAATTCAGCTACAGGGGTTCCTAATCGGTGAGGTTGCCGCTACGAAGCAGCTCCTAGCCGACAGGGATTGCGGTGCCCGCCCTTTGCCTCCGCGTCACTGACCAAGGCGAAGTGGTAGGGCTGGGGCGGACACGCGAAAAGCGAGCCACCCCCGAAGGGACAACTCGCTTTCAGCGACAGCGTATCACATACCCGACCCCACGCAGGTCACGCGCTCTCGACGTGATCTGCTGGCCATTCATTCCCCAACCTGAATCCACACCCCGAGCAGGTCACCACAAGAACCTCTTCCTCAAACCCTGAGGCCATGTACTTCAGCGTTCCCATGTGGCCCGTCGACCATGAGAGGACTACGCCAGGCGGCCACCCCTCCGTGTCCTCCTGCTCGATGGTGTTCGACAGGTACACCTTCGGCTGATAGCTGTAGGTGTCGAGCCTGCGCGACTGCGCATCACACTCACACTTAGGACAGCTATCCAAGCTGCCGAATGACCTGACAGTTCTCCGTTTGGCGCGGACCTCGTCCACAAGTCCCTGCGCCAAGCTGTTGTAGCGCTCAACCTCTTTGGGACTCAGCAGTAGACGGACCTTACTTGGCTTGGACTTCTTG
>NZ_JMLO01000043.1:0-25824 GCF_000686785.1 Rhodococcus sp. UNC363MFTsu5.1 | reverse complement strand
CAGTGCCACCACGTCGTCGATCCCGACGCCGAGCGCGATCAACTCGTGCGCAAGCAGGTTCGCGCGCCGATCCAGTTCACCGCGGTTGACCGTCACGCCCGCCTCGACCACCGCCGGGGCGCCCGGATCCTGCGCGACGCGCGCGTCGATGCGCTCGAGCAACGTCTCGGAGGTGCGGGTGAGTTCGGTGCGGTTGTACGAGTCGAGCAGCTGTAGCTCGTCGTCGGTGATGAGCCGCAGCGAGCCGACGTTCGCCTCCGGACGCGCCACGAACTCCCGCAGCACCCGGATCGTGCGATCGAGATGACCGGCGACGGTCGCCTCGTCGAAGGCCTCGTGCTGGAACTCGGCGGCGAGGTGCAGACGGCCGTCGACCGGCGCGGCCACGATCGAGAGCGGGAAGTGGCTCGCGGCAGCGGATTCCACACCCATCAACCGCATGCCCGCGATGTCGACGTCGCCGCCCACTCCGGAGGTGTCGACCGGATAGGACTCGTAGATCACGGCGGTGTCGAAGAGCGCGGCGTCGCCTGCCGCGCGGTGGATGTCGGTGAGGCCGAGGAAGTGGTGGTCGAGCAGGCCTGCCTGCTCGGACTGCAGGCGGGCCAGCAGGTCACGAACGGCCTCGCGCGGATCGAGCCGCACGGCAACGGGAATCGTGTTGATGAACAGTCCGGCCATCGACTCGACCCCGGACAGGTCCGACGGCCTGCCGGACACGGTGGCACCGAACACGACGGTGCCCCGGCCGCTGAGCATGCCGAGCACGACACCCCAGGCCGTCTGCACCAGCGTGTTGAGCGTGACACCGAGCTCGGCCGCGAGCGCCTCGGCGCCCGCGGTCTCCTCGGCGGAGAGCGAGCCCTCCACCTTGCCGGGCACCGCGGCGTGGTTGACGCCCTGTACCGCGGGCGCCAACAGGGTCGGGTCGTCCGCAACGGCAAGCGCCGTGCGCCAGGTCTCGAGCGACTGCGCGCGGTCCTGCCCGGCCAGCCACTGCAGGTAGTCCTTGTAGTCCCTGGCCCGGGGCAACACCGAATCGTCGCCGTCCATGGCGTAGAGCGCCATCAGCTCACGGATGACCAGCGGGGTGGACCAGCCGTCGAGGATCACGTGGTGGTTGGTGAACACGAGCTGCCAGCGATCGGCCGCCACTGCCAGCAGGGTCAGCCGGACCAGCGGCGGTGTCGCCATGTCGAAGCCGGTCGCCCGGTCCGCGTCGAGGATCCGCTGCCGCTCGGCCGCCATCGACTCCTCGTCGAGGCCGCTGAGATCGTGCACGGTGAGCGGGACCCGCGTGTCGCCGACCACGACCTGGACCGATCCCACGGCCTCGTCGACGAGGAACACCGAGCGCAGGTTCGGGTTCCTGACCAGGAGCCGGTCGGCTGCGCGACGCAGCCGATCGGCATCGACCGATCCGGCCAGGTCGAGCACGAACTGCGCGGTGTAGACGTCCACCACGTCCGGCATGCCCTCGGTGAGCAGCGCATGGAACAGGAGGCCGTGCTGCAGCGGGGACAGGGACCAGAGGTCCTCGACGCTCGGGTACCGGGACTCGAACAGCTCGATCTGGTCCTGCGTGAGCGACACCAGCGGCAGGTCGGACGGGGTCAGGCCGCCGGCCGCCTCGGTGCGTGTGTGCTCGCTGATGGCGGTCATCGCGGTGCGCCAGAGGCCGGCGAACTCCTCGACCTCCGCCGCGGTGAGCACGCCGGTTGCGTACGACAGGGTGGCCGACAGGCCGCCGCCGGGCAGCACCGACGCGTTGATCTCCAACGCGGACTCGGGTGCCATGGCCGGATCGGCCGCACCACCGAGCTCGCCGCCGTCGGTGACCGGGATCCAGCCGAGCTCACGGATCTCGTCGGTGAGCTCCCCGGTCCCGAACCTGCCGAGGTAGTTGAAGCTGATCTGCGGAACCGCCCCTGAGCTCAGCTCCGCGCCGGTCTCGGGGTTGAGGTACCGCAACAGGCCGTACCCGATGCCGTTGTCCGGCACCGCCAGCAGCTGCTCCTTGACGGCCTTGACCGCCGTGCCCGCCGACGCCCCGCCCGCAAGCGCCTCATCGAGGTCGGCCCCACCGAGGTCGAGCCGAACGGGGTACACGCTGGTGAACCAGCCGACGGTCCGCGAGAGATCGGCGCCCGGCGCCACCTGGTCCTCGCGGCCGTGTCCCTCCAGGGTGATCAGGGTCGAGGACTCCCCCGCGCCGCTTCCGCCGCGGGCTCGCCGCCATGCGGCGACGGCGACTGCGAGGGCCGCGAGCAGGCCGTCCTGGGCACCGCCCCGGAATCGGGTGGGCACCCCGGTGAGCAGTCCGTCGGTCACCGAGGCGGGCAACTCGAGAGACACCTGTCCCCTTGTCGCCACGGTGTCGAGCTGCGCGTCGAGCGGCCGCGACCCGATCGGCGCCTCCGGCGTCGCGAGAACCTCACGCCAGTAACCGAGTTCGGCCACTCGCGAGTCCGAACGTGCCTCGTCGGCGAGGGCGTGTGCCCACCGCCGCATCGAGGTGATCTCGGGCTCGAAGCTCGGCGTACCGCCCGCGACGATCTGGCCCCAGGCCGAGGCGAGGGCGGGCACCAACAGGCGCCAGGACACGCCGTCCACCACGAGGTGGTGCAGCACCAGGAGCAGGCGTCCGTTCGCGTCACCGAGCTGCGGCGCCGGATCGAACCAGACGACCTGCACCATCGCACCGGTGGCGGGGTCGAGTCGGTCCGCGGCCGCGTCCAGTGCCGCCGCCGCGATCCGCTCGAATCCCGCACTGCCGGGGGCGTTCTCGGAATCGAACTCGATCCGGTCGATCACCGCTTTCGCGTCTACCGTGCCGACCTCGCGGGTGCGCAGCACGGGTGCGCCCCCGTCCGCAGAGGCCAGCACCGACCGCAGCATCGGATGCTGGTCCAGCACCGCCTGCACCGTCGCCGCCAGGGTGTCGCGGTCGAGTCCGAGCGGCGCCGTCAGCAACACCGCCTGGGAGAAGCGCGAGCCCGCGCCGTTCTCCAGCGCCCAGCGCGCCACCGGCAGCAGCGGCATGTCACCGACACCGCCGCCTGCAAGCTCCTCCAGCACCGGGACGCCCGCCTCGGCGACCGTCGTCGCGACCTGTGCCAGACCGGTGACGGTCTTGCGTTCGAAGACATCCCTGGCCTTGATCAGCACGCCCGCGGCCTTGGCCCGGGACACCAGCTGGATCGAGACGATGCTGTCGCCGCCGAGCGCGAAGAACGAGTCGGCAACGCTGACCCGGTCGACGCCGAGAACCTCGGCGAACAGACCGGCCAGCAGTTCCTCCATCGCGTTCGACGGAGCGACATACGAGTCCGCGGACGAACCGAAGTCCGGTTCCGGCAGCGCCTTCCGGTCCACCTTGCCGTTGATCGTCACGGGCAGCTCATCGATCACCACGATCGCCGAGGGCACCATGTGCGGCGCAAGCGAACGGGACACGAACTCGGTCAGCTCGCGGTCTGTTGGCTCGACACCGGGGACGGGCACGACGTAGGACACCAGCACGGTGCCGCCGGCAGGCCCCTCCCGGCCGATCGTGTACGCGATGTCGACGGAATCGTGCGCCGCCAGTGCGCCGTCGATCTCACCGAGCTCGATCCGGAAGCCACGCACCTTGAGCTGGAAGTCACTGCGCCCCAGGTACTCGATCTCGAGCCGGGACCGGTCCCCCGTTGCGGACCGGTCGACCCAGCGGACGAGGTCACCGGTGCGGTACATCCGGGCACCCGCCCCACCGGACATGTCGGCCACGAACCGGGCCGCGGTCAGGTCGAAACGGCCGTGATAACCGCGGGCCAGCGCCGGACCCGCGAGATAGAGCTCGCCCGTCACGCCGAAGGGGACGGGGCGCAGTCGCCCGTCGAGGACCACCGCGGACACCCCGCGGATCGGGCCACCGATGGTGACGCGCGCGCCTGCGACCATCGGTTCCGAGATGGTCGCGATCATGGTGGTCTCGGTGGGGCCGTACAGGTTCCGGAAGGGATAGGTGGGCGCCCATTTGGACACCAGCTCCGGACTGACCGCCTCACCGGCGACGGAGATCGACTCCAGGTCCACCAGGCCGGTGGGATCGACGGTGTTCAACGCGGCGGGTCCGGTGTAACCGTGCGTGACCCGCTGCTCGAGCATCACTTCGCGCAGCTCGTCGCCGCCGTAGATGCCCGGTGCCACGATGACGGCGGCCGCGCCCGCGACCGAGGCCATCAGCAGTTCCCACACCGCGCCGTCGAAGCTCGGCGATGCGAAGTGCAACACCCGGGACGTGGCCTGCACGCCGAACTTCTCCCGGTGCTCGGCGACGATGTTGACCAGGCCGGTGTGCGTGACCGCGACGCCCTTGGGCAGCCCGGTGGATCCCGAGGTGTAGACCATGAACGCCGGGTTGTCCACGTGCGCACCAGTGGTGCGCTCGGCGTCGAGGATCGGATCCGTGCGCTCGGCGTTCCAGTCCGCAAGGAAGCCAGGATCGTCCATGGCCAGCCAGCGCACGCCGGTCGGCAGTCCGGAGAGTGCCCCCGCCGTGGTCAGGCCGAGCGTCGCCCCCGAGTCCGAGGCCATGTGCTCGATCCGGTCGGCGGGATAGGCGGGGTCGATCGGCACGAACGCCGCGCCGGTCTTCGCGACGGCCCATACCGCGACCGCCGACTCGATCGACCGCGCCAGCGAGAGCGCCACGAAGGTCTCGGGGCCTGCTCCGTGCGAGATCAACACCCGGGCAAGGGCGCTCGATCGATCGTCGAGCTCCCCGTAGGACACCACGCGGTCACCGGAGACCAGGGCAGGCGCACCGCGATCCGCGGTTCCGGAGGTCAGCAGGTCCGCCAGCGACACCGGGGCCGCGGAATCCGCGCCGTGCACGGGAGTGAGGGCCCGCCGCTCGTCCGGGCTGGTGATCTCCACGTTGCCGACCGGAACCAATGGATCAGCGGTGACCGCCTCGAGCAAGCGCACGAACCGCTCCCCGAGGGTGCGCACGCTCGATTCGTCGAACAGGTCGGTCGCGTAGACCAGGGTGCCGGTCATCCCCGACCGATCGGCCTTCTCGCCCAGCGAGAGCTGCAGGTCGAACTTCGCGAAGGTCACGCCGGGGTCGACCTCGCCGACCACGAGGTCGGGCAGTTCGAGGACCGCGGCCTCGGTGTTCTCCAGCGCGATGACAACCTGGAAGATCGGCGAGTGCGCGGTCGACCGCTCGGGAGCGAGGAGTTCCACCAGGCGCTCGAACGGCACGTCCGCGTGCGCGAGCGCACCGATGTCCGATTCCCTTGTGCTGCGCAACATCTCAACGAACGACTTCGCCGGGTCGACCACGGTCCGCAACGCCAGGGTGTTGACGAACATGCCGACGAGGTCGTCGAGTTCACGCTCGCCGCGACCCGCGGTCGGCGTACCGAGGACGATGTCGTCCGTGCCGGACAGCTTCGAGAGGAGCACGGCGAACGCGGCGTGCACGGCGGTGAACAGCGTCGCCTCGTGCTCGCGCGCCAGCTCGAGCAACCGGCCGTGCAGATCCTGGCCGATCTCGAACTCGACCCGTGCGCCCTCCATGGAGATGACCGCTGGACGCGGGCGATCGGTCGGCAGCGGCAGCACCTCGGGGATCCCGGCGAGCTCGTCGACCCAGTAGCCGACCTGGCGCGCCAGCAGCGACTCCGGATCGTCCTCGACGCCGAGCAGCTCGCGCTGCCACATCGCGAAGTCCGCGTACTGGACCTCGAGCGGCGCCCACTCGGGGCGCTCACCGCTGACCCAGCTCGAATACGCGACGACGATGTCCCTCGCCAGCGGCGCCATCGACGCGCCGTCGGAGGAGATGTGATGCACCAGGAACAGCAGCACGTGCTCGTTCTCGGCCAACCGGAACAGGCGCGGCCGGACCGGGATCTCGACGGTCACGTCGAAGCCCTGCGACGCGAGCTCCGCGAGGGTCGCCATCAGGTCGGCATCGTCACGGACCTGGACCGGGGTCAGATCGATGTCGAGGCCGTCGGCGGGCAACACCACCTGGTGCGGACCGTCCCCGTCGTCCGGGAACACGGTGCGCAGCGACTCGTGCCGCTCGAGCACACTCGTCACCGCGGCCGCAAGGGCCTCGGTGTCGAGCGCTCCGGTCAACCGGATGCCGAGTGGCAGGTTGTACGCGGGCGACGTGGTGTCGAACTGGTTGATGAACCACATCCGAGACTGGGCCAGCGACAACGGGGTCCGCTCGGGTCGCGGCTGCGCCACGAGTTCCGGCCGACGACGACCGGTCCCCGCCCCAGCGGCCGCGAGCGCGGCCAGCCCGGCCACGGTCGGCGCGTCGAACACCTCGCGCAGGTTCACGTCCGAGCCGAGTGCCGCGTTGGCCCGCGCCACCACCCGGGCCGCCGACAGCGAGTTGCCACCGATCTCGAAGAACGAATCGTCAGCGCCGACCCGCTCGATGCCGAGGATCTCGCCGAAGATCTGCGCCACCACGATCTCGGCCGGGGTAGACGGCTCCCGGTAGTGATCGGAATGCGACTCGAACCGCGGGCGCGGCAGTGCCTTCCTGTCGATCTTCCCGCTCGTGTTGAGCGGCATCTCGTCCAGTACCAGCAGCAGGTCGGGGACCATGTACGCCGGCAGGGTCCGACCCAGGTCGGCCAGCACCTGATCGGTGTCGATCGTCGTGCCCGCGGCCGCGGTCACGTACCCGACGAGCCGCTGCACCCGGTTGTCGTCGTGCACTACGACGATGGACTGCAGGACGTCGGGATTGGCGACCAGCGCGGATTCGATCTCACCGAGCTCGATGCGGAGACCGCGGATCTTGACCTGGAAGTCACTGCGCCCCAGGAACACCAGCTCGCCGTCGCTGCGCTCGCGCACCAGGTCGCCGGTCCGATACAGCCTGGCGCCGTCGGTTCCGAACGGGCTCGCGATGAATCGCGAGGCGGTCAGTGCTGTCATGCCCCCGTAGCCGCGGCCGACCGCATTGCCACCGATGTAGAGCTCACCCGTGATACCCGCGGGAACCGGCCGCAGTCGGCCGTCGAGGACGTGATACTCCACTCCCTCCCACGCGGTACCGATCGGGATCTGGCCCTGTTCGGCGTCCGGCGCGGAGAGGTCCAGCTCATAGATCGACGTGACGTCGGAGGCCTCGGTCGGACCGTAGCTGTTGACCATCCGCGTCCCGGAGCCGATCAACCCGCTGTACGCGGCGGGCCGGATCTGCTCACCGCCGAGGATCACGGCACCCAGGTTGGTCAGCACGCCCTCGGTGTCGAGATCGGCTAGCACCTCGAAGGCGCTCGGCGCCATGTTGGCGATCTGGACGTCCCCCGTACCGATCTGACGCAGGATCGGCTGCGGGTCGAAGCCGTCCTCCGACAGGTGCAGCACGCCGCCGTACGCGAGCGCGACCCAGATGTTCTTCTGGGTCAGGTCGAACAGCGGCGAGTTCGCCATCAGGACGCCGGTGCCCGCACCGAAGTCCAGCATGCGGCGGTAGGCCTGGAAGGTGTTGGACACACCGCGCATCGGCACCAACGTCGGCTTCGGACGGCCGGTCGATCCCGACGTCGAGATGACATAGGCCAGCCGCATACCCGCGTCGTCGTCCGTCCACGGGTCCCGATCCGGATCCGCCGCCTCGTGCGCCTCCATGCGCGCCGCGGTGTCGGGATCGTCGAGGACCGTCACCTCGAACGGAGCCTCGGCCAGCGCGGGCCAACTGCTCAGCGCGACCACCGCCCTCGCCCCACTCGCCTCGATGAGCCCCTCGGTCCGCTCGATGGCCCACGCGGGATCGAGCGGCGAGTAGGCGGCGCCGAGCTTCCACGCCGCGAGCATGCCGACGATCCACTCGAGTGATCGGGGAACGATCAGCGAGACGACATCATCGGGTCGCACACCCCGAGACACGAGTTCCCGCGCCAACTGGTTGGCCCTGCGGTTGAGCTCGCCACGGGTGGTCGGGCGGCCGTCCTCGACGACGGCGATCGCCTCGGGATCGCGCTCGACCCACTCCTGCCACAACGCGACGGCCGAGACCAACGGCCATCCGTCGGCGGGCAGGGCGGCGGCTTCCTCGGGAAGGTCGAGGGTGGAGGCGTCGGCGTGGATCCTGTCGAGCACGCCACCGATGCCGCCCTCGGCCGCTACGATCGTCGGAACCAGACCGGTGAGGACCACGGACACGATCGCATCGGCATCCATGCCGCGATCGGAAAGGGCCCCCGCCAGCAGCTGCAGCCGCTCGTCGAGCTCCCGGTACGTCACCGACATACCGTCCACCGACACGACAACGGTGTCCGGACGATCGGAGGCGAGAGCGGAGATCGATCGTGTCAGATCCGCAGCAGACAACAGGTCCTCCGTGACGTTTCACTCGGTTTAAACGTCGGCGAACCGTCACGGACAGAAATCCCCACACGTTTCGCCGCCCTCAGAACCTTACGTGAACCGTCGAACAGGCTCGAATCCCGTCGTCGGCCCGCGTCACACCTGACGGAAGTGGTGTGACGCGGGACACACGGGCTACTCGACGGGGCCCGACATCAGTTCCCGCAGGACCGGGCCGATCTCCGAGAGCGCCTCGGGCGAGAGCATGGCCCAGTGCGTGGTGTGCACCGACCTGTGCCGAACCGAACCGGACACCGCACCCGCCCAGGAGCGCGCCGCGACGGAATCGTCCTCTCGGCCGTGCGCCGCGGTGAACAACACCATGTCCCCGTCGACGGTCGGCGGCACATACCGGTGCATCAACTCGATCGAGTTCGTCGCCGACGCAACCATCTGCCGCAGCCAGTCCTCGGACACCGCGGACAGCGGCCCACCCGTCGACTCCCGCAACAACGCCAGCACCTCATCGATCGACGCCGCCTCAGGATCCAGCTCTGCCGCGCCCGCGATACCGAAGCCACCGAGGATCTCCTCCGCGGTCACCGCCTGCTCGCCGAGCTGATCGGCGGCGTCGCCGGCGAAGCTGTCGAGCATCACGAGCCGCTCCACCTGCTGACCGTCGGCCTGCAACCGCACCGCCATCGCGTGTGCGATCACGCCGCCGAGCGACCAGCCGACCAGCCGGTACGGTCCCTCCGGCTGCACCGACCGGATCTCCGTCACGTACCGATCCGCGATCTCCTCGATCGAGCCCGGCAGCGCGGTGTCCCCGGACGCCGCCGGCGACTGCAGGCCATAGATCGGAATCCGCGGGTCGAGCACCGACGACAACGCCGAGTACGCCCACGAGAGCCCGAGCACGGGGTGCACCACGAACACCGGCGGCCGGTCCCCGGCGGTGCGGATCGGCAGCAGCACGTCGAACATGCCCGCCTCACCGGCCGCACCATCGGCGTCACCCTCGATCGCCGCGGCGATGCCTGCCGCCGTCGGATCCATGAACACCGCCCGCAGCGGCACCGTGACCCCGAGTTCCTCGGCGAGCCGCGCCATCACCCGGGTCGCGGTCAGCGAGTTACCGCCCAGGTCGAAGAAGGACGCGTCCACCGACACCCGCTCCAGGCCGAGCACCTCCGCGAGCACCCCCGCGACGGTGGCCTCGGTGGCAGTGCTCGGCGCCCGGTACTCGCCCGCGTCGGCGAACTCCGGCACCGGCAACTGCTTGCGGTCGAGCTTGCCGCTGGCGTTCAGCGGGAACTCGTCGAGCACGACCACGGCGTTCGGCACCATGTAGGCGGGCAGCGCGCCGCCGACGAAGCGCTTGAGCTCCTCGCCGTCGACCTCTCGACCGTCCTCGGGAACCACATACGCGACCAGCTGGTCACCCGTGCGCTCGTCCTGCACGACCAGCACCGCGGTCTGCAACACCGAGGTGTGTCCGAGCACCGCCGACTCGATCTCCTCGAGCTCGATGCGCTGACCGCGCAGCTTCACCTGGAAATCGGTACGCCCGATGTACTCGAGCACCCCATCCCCACGACGCCGCACCAGGTCACCCGTCCGGTACATCCGCTCACCCGCAGCACCGTACGGGTTCGCCACGAACCGATCCGACGTGATCCCGGGCCGCGTCAGATACCCACGCGCCAACTGCGGGCCCGCCAAGTACAACTCGCCCGCCACCCCCGCCGGAGTCGGCCGCAAACCTGCATCCAACACATGCACCTGGACATTCCACTGCGGCAACCCGATCGGCGTCGTGACCGTGTCCTCCGCACGCGCCTCCCAGTTCGTCACCGACACCGCCGCCTCCGTCGGCCCGTACATGTTGTGCAGGCCGGCGTCGGTCAGCTCACGCCACCGTGCCGCCGTCTCCGGCGGCAACGCCTCACCGATCACGAACGCCCGCTTGAGCGTCCGCAACGACGCCGCGTCGGCGACCGCGACGAACACACCAAGCGG
Source organism: Rhodococcus sp. UNC363MFTsu5.1 (assembly GCF_000686785.1). NCBI lineage: Bacteria > Bacillati > Actinomycetota > Actinomycetes > Mycobacteriales > Nocardiaceae > Rhodococcus > Rhodococcus sp. UNC363MFTsu5.1. Next base: position 15,471 of record NZ_JMLO01000043.1, on the reverse strand, counting down.
GGACGGCACGAACGTCGCCGTGGTAACACCGTGTTCGGCGATGACCTCCGCAAGGTACGACGGGTCCTTGTGACCGTCCGGCTTGGCGATCACCAGGCGAGCACCGTTCTGCAAGGCCCAGAAGAACTCCCACACCGAGACATCGAACGTCATCGCGATCTGCTGCAACACCACATCATCGGCGCCCAGCCCGTACTCGGACTGCTTCCACACCAACTGGTTGACGATCGCCCGATGCGTGACCACCACGCCCTTCGGCTTACCCGTCGAACCCGACGTGAACATCACATACGCCGAGTTGTCCAGATGCAGCGGCGCCTGCCGGTCCGCATCGGTGACCGGAGTCGCCGCATGGCCGGACACATCCAGACGGTCGATCTCGAGCATGTCGAAACGCCCGTCCACCTCGAACCGATCCCGCGACGTGGTCAGCACACACACCGGCGCCGCCGTCTCGAGCACATAGTTCGTGCGGTCCGCCGGATGATCCGGATCGATCGGCACATACGCGCCACCCGCCTTGACGATCGCGTACATACCGATCATCAGATCCAGCGAACGCCGGATACCAAGCCCCACCATCGATTCCGGGCCGACACCCATCTCAATCAGGTGACGGGCCAACCGATTCGCCCGCGCATCGAACTCCGCATACGTCAGCTCCTGGCCCTCGAACACCAGCGCCACCGCATCCGGCGTCCGCGCCACCTGGACATCGAAGAGATCGGCCAGCGTCGCCGCCGGGATCTCGTGATCGGTGGCGTTGAGCTCGTCGAGCCGGGCCAACTCGGCGCCGGAGAGGACCTCCAGCTGGGCGACCGTGCTCTCCGGGGCGTCCACCAGGCGCGCGAGCACGCGATCGATGCGGTCGATCACCGACTGCATCTGCTCCCGCCCGAACACGTCCGGCAGGTACTTGGCCTGGATCTCCAGCTTCTCGCCCTGCTCGATGTACAGCGAGAGCGGGAAGGTGTTCGCGTCCACGCCCTCGACCCCGAGCAACCGCATACCGTCGATGTCGCCGTCGCCCCCGGCCGACGTCGCGTCCACCGGGTACGACTCGAACACCGTGATCGTGTCGAACACGGCACCGGCACCCGCCCGCTGCTGGATCTCCGGCAGGCCAACGTGATGGTGCTCGAGCAACTCGGACTGCTCCAGCTGCACCCGCGACAGCAGCTCGCGCAGCGTCTCGCCGCGGTCGAGCCGCACCCGGACGGGCAGCGTGTTGATGAACATGCCGACCATCGACTCGACGCCCGGCAACGCGGCCGGGCGACCCGAGACCGTGGCACCGAACACGACGTCGTCACGGCCGACCAGACGCGAGAGCACCAGACCCCACGCCGCCTGCACCACCGTGTTGAGGGTGACGCCGAGGTCCCGTGCGAGGGACTCGAGCGCGCCGGTGCGCCCGCCGTCCAGGTCGAGCGTCAGCACCTCGGGCATCGACGACTGCTCGCGGCCCCGGTCCTCCGGTGCGAGCAGCGTCGGATCCTCGGTGCCAGCCAACGACCGCGTCCAGGCATCGAGGGAGGCCTCCGCATCCTGTGCCCCGAGCCACGCCAGGAACTCCCGGTAGGAGCGCGCGGGCGGGAACGCGGAGGCGTCGCCGCGGGTTGCGTACAGCGCCACCAGGTCCCGGAAGATCAGCGGCATCGACCACCCGTCCACCAGCAGGTGGTGGGTGGTGAGCACCAGCTCGTACCGGTCGGCGGCGGTGTGCACCAACGACAGCCGCACCAGCGGGGGTGCCGCCAGATCGAACCGCGCATTGCGGTCATCCGCGCGGACGCGTCGCAGCCGCTCGGCGGCCTCGGCCTCCGGCAGCCCGGCCACGTCGATCGACCGGAAGGCGACCTCGGCACGGCCAACGACGACCTGCAGCGGGTTGCCGTCCTCGTCGTGGACGAACCCGGCCCGCAGGTTCGGGTGCCGGTCCACCAGCGCCTGCGCGGCGGCCCGCATCCGGTCCGCGTCGACGATGCCGCCGAGGTTGACGACCACCTGCGAGGTGTAGACGTCGAGCGAGGTCGAGCTCTCCGCCAGGGTGGCGTGGAAGACCATGCCCTGCTGCAGCGGGGTCAGGGACCACACGTCCTCGAGCGACGGGTAGCGGCGCTCGAGCCGGTCGATCTCGGCCTGGCCGATCCGCACCAACGGCAGGTCCGACGGGGTGAACACCTGCCGGCGCTGCCCCTCGGCCGGGACCGCCCATGCGACCACGGCCTGGGCCGCACGCGCCCACAGCTGCGCGAACTCGTCCACCTCGTCCCGCGTGAGCAGACCCTGCGGGAAGGCGAATCGGGCCGTCAGCCGGTCACCGCTGACCTCGGCGTTGATGTCGATCGCCGCGGCGGCAGGCAGGTCCGGATCGGGAGCCGCCGAGACCGACAGCTCGCCTGCCGGGGCAGGCAGCCAGCCGACCGGGGTCCCCACCGCCTGCTCCTCGCCGCCGCCCATGCGGCCCAGGTAGTTGAAGCCGATCTGCGGCAACGGGTGCCCGGCCAGCGCCGGGGCCGTGCGCGGGTTCAGGTACCGCAGCAAGCCGTAGCCGATGCCCTTCTCCGGCACCGCCCGCAGCTGCTCCTTGACCGACTTGAGCGCGTCACCGACGGCCGCGCCGCCGGCCAGTGCCGCCGCCGCGTCGATGTCGTGGAGGTCGAGCCGCACGGGGTACATGCTGGTGAACCAGCCGACGGTGCGCGACAGGTCGGCACCCGGGACCACGTCCTCCTCACGGCCGTGACCCTCGAGCTTGATCAGCGCCGAGCTGCCCGCCACTCCGCGCCGCTCGCGCCACGCCACGACGGCGAGGGCCAGCACGGTCAGCAGGCCGTCGTCGACCCCGCCCCGTACCGCCGCGGGCACGGCGGTGAGCAGGGCGTCGGTGGTCTCGGGGGTGAGCTCGACACTCACCTCCGCGATGTCGGCGAACAGGTCACGGCTCGGGTCGAGGGGCCGCTCGGTCAGGAGCGGATCCTCGGCCTCGACCACGGCGGTCCAGTGGTCCAGCTCGGCCTCGCGGGCCGGGCGGACGGCCTCCTCGGCGAGGGCATGCGCCCAGCGCCGCATGGAGGTCGCGACCGGGGCAGGCTCGGGCGCGTCACCGGCCGCGATCGCCTGCCAGGCGGTGAACAGGTCCCCGACCAGCAACCGCCAGGACACACCGTCGACCACCAGGTGGTGCACGACGAGCAGCAGGCGGCCGACCGCGTCGGTGCCGGGGGCCGGGTCGAACCAGACGTACCGGGCGACGTCGCCCGTGGTCAGGTTCAGCTCGGCGGCCGCGGATTCCAGCGCCGGCCCGGCCAACGCATCGAACCCGGCGGTGCCGGGCAGCGCGTCCGGACCGAACTCCACCCGTGTGAGCAGTCCGTCGACGTCGACCTCTGGGGCGACCCGCAGGATCGGCTCGCCCTCGACCGGCGGGATGGCCGCACGCAGCATGTCGTGCCGCTGCACGACCGCGGAAAGGGTGGCCACGAGCCCCGCCCGGTCGATGCCTGCGGGCAGGGCCAGGTAGGCGGGCATGAGCAGCCGGTCGTGGCCGCCCTGGCGTTCGGTCATCCACCGCATGATCGGGGTCAGCGGCATGTCGCCGACGCCGCCTCCCGGCAGCTCGGCGAGGGTCTCCGCGGCACCGTCGGCGATCGGGGCGACGACCTGCGCCAGCGCCGCGACCGTCCGGTGCTCGAACACATCACGGGTGCGCAGCCGCAGTCCGGCCGCCTTGGCGCGGGCCACCAGCTGGATGGAGACGATCGAGTCGCCGCCCAGCTCGAAGAACGAATCGGTGACACCGACGCGCTCGACGCCGAGCACCTCCGCGAACAGCTCGGCGAGCACCCGCTCGGTCTCCGTCGAGGGCGCCACGTGATCCTCGACGGCCGACCCGAAGTCCGGGTCGGGAAGCGCCCTGCGATCGACCTTGCCGTTGACGGTCAACGGGATCGCGTCCAGCACCACCACCGCGGCCGGGACCATGTGGGTGGGCAGGCTCTGGCCGACGTGCGCGGTGAGCTCGCCGGCATCGACGCTCCGACCGGGGGCCGGCACCACATACGCGACGAGCAGCGTCGCCCCGGACGGACCGGTGCGGCCCAGGGTCACGGCCGTGTCGACTGCGGGGTGCGCGGACAGCACACCGTCGATCTCGCCGAGCTCGATGCGGAAGCCGCGGATCTTCAGCTGGAAGTCGCTGCGCCCGACGTACTCGATCTCGAGTCCGCCGGCATTGCCGGAGTCGGGACCGTGCCCGTCGACCCAACGGACCACGTCGCCGGTGCGGTACATCCGCGAGCCGGCCGATCCAAAGGGGTTGGCCACGAAGCGATCCGCAGTCAGATCGAACCGGTTGTGGTAGCCGCGGGCCAGGGCCGGTCCGGCGAAGTAGAGCTCGCCGGACACGCCAACGGGTACCGGCCGGAGCATGGAGTCGAGGACCAGGGCATCGGCACCCCGGATCGGGCCGCCGATGGTGATCCGCTCCCCAGGAACGGTGGGCCGGCTCATGGTGATGACCATCGACGTCTCGGTCGGGCCGTAGACGTCGAACAGGTTGCGGCCCGGCGCCCACTTGGCGATCAGCTCGGCGGACACCGCCTCGCCGCCGACCGCGACATTGGTGAACTCGTCCAGACCGGTCGGGTCGACGGTGCCCAGCGCCGCAGTGGTCACGAAGCCGTGCGTCACCCGGTGCCGCCGCAGCTGGTCGGCCAGCTCCTGTCCACCGACGATGCCGGTCGGCACGATCACCATGGTCGCCCCCGCCCCGACCGCGAGCAGCAGCTCGAGCACCGCGCCGTCGAAGCTCGGCGAGGCGAAGTGCAGGGTCCGCGAGGAGGCCGTGATCGAGTAGTGCTCGCGCTGCTGGCGCGCGAAGTCCGCCAGGCCGGTGTGCGTGACGAGCACGCCCTTCGGCTTGCCGGTCGACCCGGAGGTGTACACCATGTACGCCCCGTGTCCGGTGTGCAGCGGTGCACTCCGGTCGGCATCGGTGACCGGCGTGGACGGGTACCGGCCGAGCTCGGCCTCGAAGGCCGGGTCGTCGAGCAGCAGCCAGTCCACCCCGCCGGGCAGGGCGTCGACATGCGCCCGGTCGGTGATCCCGACCAGCGCGCCGGAGTCGGTGACCATGTGCTCGATGCGATCGGCCGGGTACTTGATGTCGAGCGGCACGAAGGTCGCGCCGGTCTTCGCGATCGCCCACACGACAACCTGCGCGGCGATCGACCGCGGCAGCGCGTACGCGACGAAGGTCTCCGGGCCGGCCCCTCGGTCGATCAGCAACCGCGCCAGCGCGTTCGACCGGTCGTCGAGCTCGCCGTAGGTCATCTCGCTGCCGTCGCCACCGTGCACAAGGGCCACCCGGCTCCGGTCGGCGGCCGCGGCGGTCAACAGCTCGGGCAGGGTCGTCTGCGCGACCGACGGGAGGCCGGCCACCGGGGCCAGCACCGCCCGCTCCTCGGCTGAGGTCACCGCCAGCGCGGCCACCCGCGCCGACGGGTCGGCAACCAGCTGGTCGAGCACGCCGACGAACCGGTCGGCGAGCGCGGCGATCTGCCGCGCGTCGACCAGCTCGGTCACGTGCATGAACTTCAGGTGCAGCGTCTCGCCGAGGCTGACCGTCAACGCCACCGGGTAGTGCGCGGCGTCGACACCGGAGACGCCGGCGACCCGCATGCCTGCGATGTCGGTCTCCGACGTCGCGCCCGCCATGTCGACCGGGTACGACTCGAACACCACAAGGGTGTCGAACATCGCGGCATCGCCTGCCTGCCGCTGGATGTCGGCCAGGCCCACGAAATGGTGGTCGAGCAGGTCGGCCTGCTCGCGCTGGATGCGGCCGAGCAGCCCTGCCACGGTCTCGGCCGGCCGCAGCGTCGCGCGTACCGGCAGCGTGTTGATGAACAGGCCGATCATCGACTCGACACCGTCGATCTCGGGCGGCCTGCCCGAGACGGTGGCGCCGAAGACGACGTCGTCGCGGCCGGTGAGCCCTGCGAGCACGAGCGACCAGGCCACCTGGACGAGGGTGTTCGGGGTGACCCCGAGCTCCCGCGCCAGCGCGGTCGCGCGGGTGGTCGACTCGACGGACAGGTCCAGTTCGTGGTGGCCGGTCGTCGAGGTCTGGGTGCGGCCCCGATCCCCGGAGACGAGCAGGGTCGAGCCCTCCACACCGGCGAGCGTGTCCGCCCACACCCGGCGCGAGGACGGCAGATCCCGGTCGCCGAGCCAGGCCAGGTAGTCCCGGTAGGTCCTGGCCGACGGCAGCGCACGGGCGTCCCCGTCGGTCAGGTACAGGAACAGCAGTTCCTTGATGATCAGCGGGGTGGACCAGCCGTCGGTGACCATGTGGTGGGTCATCACGATCAGCTCGTACCTCTGGGGCGCCAGGCGCACCAGCAGGAACCGCATCAGCGGCGGCGCCGACAGGTCGAACGGACGCTCCCGGTCCTCGGCGGCCAGCCGGGTCCGCTCCGCGTCCTGCCCTGCCCGGTCGAACTGCGACAGGTCGAGCACCTGGAACGGCAGCTCGGCGCCGTCGAGCAGCACCTGTACCGCCACACCGCTGTCATCGGTGACGAATGCCGTGCGGAAGGTCTCGTGCCGGTCGATCAAGGCCTGGCCGGCCCGGCGCATCCGCTCGGCGTCGACGTCGCCTGCCAGCCCCATCACCATCTGCGCGGTGTACACGTCGACCGCGACACCCTCGGCGAGGCTGGCGTGGAAGTACATGCCGTACTGCAGCGGCGACAGCGACCAGATGTCGCGCAGCGCCGGGAAGCGCTGCCGGTAGCCGTCGATCTGGCGCTGGGTGAGCGACACCAATGGAAGGTCCGACGGCGTCTGCCCCTCCGCGCCGGGCGCGTCGACGGCCCTGGCCACGGCGTCGAGCGCCGCCACCCACAGCCGCGCGAGCTCGTCGACCTCGGCCTCCGACAGCACCCCGGTCGGGAAAGCCCAAGCGGCGGTGAGCCGTTCGCGGCCATCGACGTGCTGGACGACCGCGTTGATGTCGAGGGCGGTCACCGGCATTCGCGGGTCGAGTGCGGAGCCGAGCTCGACGTCGTCACCCGCAGGGACCCAGCCGAACGAACGCATCTCGTCGGTGATCTCGACGGATCCCGCCCGGCCCAGGTAGTTGAAGCCGATCTGCGGGGCGTTGCCGCCCGCGAGGGCCGCGGATCCCTCTGCGTCGAGGTGACGCAGGAGTCCGTAGCCGATGCCCTTGTCGGGAACCTGGCGCAGCTGTTCCTTGACCGACTTGACCAGCTCGACCGTCGACGCACCGCCGTCGAAGGCGGCCACGATGTCGATCTCGGCCACGTCGAGGCGGACGGGGAACAGGGAGGTGAACCAGCCGACCGTGCGGGACAGGTCCGCGCCCGGCACGGTCTCCTCCTCGCGGCCGTGGCCCTCGAGCCCGACCAGGGTGGCCCGGGCCTGCACGCCGCGATCGGCGCGCCACCGTGCCACCGCCAGCGCCAGCGCGGCCAGCAGCCCGTCGTTGACGGAGCCGCGGAAGGTCTCCGGCACCGCGGTGAGCAGGGCCTCGGTGGTCTCGGCGGATGCCTCGACGCGGACGGTCCTGGTGGTCTCGACGACGTCGATCTCGGGGTCGACGGCCCGGGAACCGAGCACCGGGTCGTCGCCGCCCTGCACCTCGCGCCAGTGCGCGAGCTCCCCGCGCCGACCGGCCGCGGCCTCGACGAGGCCGTGCGCCCAGCGGCGCAGCGAGGTGCCCGTTGGGGCGAGCTCCGGCTGCGCGCCGGAGTGGATCTGACCCCACGCGGACGCGAAGTCCGGCAACAAGATCCGCCAGGACACGCCGTCCACCGCCAGGTGGTGCACGACCATGAGCAGGCGCCCGTTCGCCGCCTGGTCCGCCGGGGCGAACCACACGAACTGGGCGACCACGCCTGCGACCGGGTCGAGCCGGTCGGCGGCGGCCTCGAACTCGGCCCGGATCGATGACGCGTATGCCTCGTCGCCGGGGGCCGTGTCCAGGTCGATCCGCCGGATCACCTCGGCTGCCGCGAGGCCGCCGGGTTCCGCCACGGTTCCGCCGGAACCGTCCGCGTACCAGCGCATCCGCAGCGCGTCGTGGCGGTCGAGGACGGCCTGCACGGTCGCCTCGAGGACCTCGGCGGTGATGCCTGCGGGCAGGGTCACCATGTTGGACTGCGAGAACCGGCGCAGCAGTCCGCCGCGCTCGGCGAACTCGGCCATGATCGGCGTCGCAGGGAACTCCCCGACACCGCCGCCGGGCAGCTCGTCGAGCACCCGGGTGCGGGCGCTGTCGTCCTCGGCCACGGTCGCCAGGGCGGCGACGGTGCGGTGCTCGAAGACCTGCCGTGCGGTCAGCCACAGCCCGGCCGCCTTGGCGCGGGTCACCAGCTGGATGGACATGATGCTGTCACCACCGAGCGCGAAGAACGACTCCTCCACACTCACCCGATCCACACCGAGCACCTCCGCGAACACCGCCGCGAGAGCCACCTCCGCCGGGGTCCGCGGCGCCACATACGCATGCTCGTCGCCACCGAAGTCCGGCGCAGGCAACGCCTTACGATCCAGCTTGCCGTTCCCGGTCACCGGCATGACCTCGAGCACCACGATCGAATCCGGGACCATGTAGCCGGGCAGCGTCGCCGACAGCACGGACTGCAGCGCGGACGCCTCGACACCCGCACCGACGACATAGCCGACGAGCCGCTTGCCGCGTTCGGTGTCCGCCGCGACCACGACGGCCTGCTCGACCGACGGCTGCTCGAGCAGTGCCGCCTCGATCTCACCCAACTCGATCCGCTGACCACGCAGCTTGACCTGGAAGTCCGTGCGGCCCAGGTATTCCAGCTGACCGTCGGAACCCCAGCGGGCGACGTCACCCGTGCGGTACATGACCGCACCCGGCTCTGCGGAGTACGGGTTCGCGACGAACCGCTCCGCCGTCAGAGCAGGCCGGTCGTGGTAGCCGCGTGCGACCTGACCGCCCGACAGATAGAGCTCACCCCTGACACCGGGGGCGACGGGGTGCAGACGCTCATCGAGGACGTAGGCCTGCGAGTTCCACACCGGGATGCCGATCGGCATCGTGGTGGTCTCCGACCCGTCCGCCCAGTAATGCACCGACGTCAACGTGGTCTCGGCCGGACCGTACGCGTTGTTGATCCGCACGTCCGACGCGCGCATCGTGCGTGCCGCCAGCTCCGGGCTCAACGCCTCGCCGGCCAGCTGGAGCGCCCGCACCGACGGCGGGAAGGCCAGCTCCGGTCCGGCGAGGAACGCCGCAAGCATGGACGGCACGAAGCCGAGCACCGTGGCGCCATGGCGGCGGGACAGCTCGATCAGGTACTCCGCGTCACGATGCCCCTCGGGCTTGGCGATCACCAGGTGTCCGCCGACGATGAACGGGACGAACAGCTCCCACACCGACGGGTCGAACACCGTCGGCGTCTTCTGGATCACCACATCCGCAGCAGTCATCTCGTACTCGCCGACAAACCAGCTGAGCTGGTTGACGATCGCCTCATGGCTGACCGACACGCCCTTCGGCACACCGGTCGAACCCGACGTGAAGATCACGTAGGCCGGGTTGCCGCGGTGCAACGGGCGTACCCGCTCGGCATCGGTGATCGGCGTGGCCGCCAGGTGCGCCACGTCGACCCTGTCGATCTCGACGACGGTCGCGCCCTCGGGCAGCGCCGCGTCGTCCCACGAGGTCGTCAGCACACACACCGGCCTGGCCAGCTCGAGCACCCGCTCGATCCGGTCCGCGGGCTGATCCGGATCCACCGGCACATACGCACCACCGGCCTTCATCACCGCATACATCCCGACCAGCATCTCCATCGAGCGCCGCGCCGCCAGGACCACCCGATCCTCCGGCCCCACACCCAACGAAATCAAATGCCGCGCAAGACGATTCACCCGCGCATCGAACTCCGCGAACGACAGCGTCACGTCCTCGAACGTCATCGCCGGCGCGTCGGGGTTACGCAACACCGAGCGATCCAGCAACTCCACCAACGTGGTCGACTCCACCGGCACCCGCGTCCGGTTGAACTCCACCAACATCCGCTCACGCTCGGCGGCGTCGAGCAGATCCAGATCGCCCACCACCACCGACGGATCAGCGACCACGGCCTCGAGAATCCGAACGTACCGCCGAGCCATCCGCTCGACCGTAGCGCGGTCGAACAGCGCGGTCGCGTACACGAAGGTTCCACGCAGCTCGGCCGCGTTGCCTGCCTCGCCGTGCCGGCTGAAGGCCAGCTCCAGGTCGTTCTTCGCCTGCCCGAGGTCGGCCGGCATCGCGGCGACCGTGAGCCCGGGCAGCTCGAAGACCGGACTGTCCATGTTCTCGAACCCGAACGAGACCTGCACCAGCGGCGCATGCGCTGTGGACCGCGGCGGATCGAGGATCTCCACCAACCGCTCGAACGGCAGATCCGCGTGCGAGAACGCCTGCAGGTCACCCTCGCGAACCGACTCCAGCACCGACTCGAAGGAAGCACCCGAATCGACGCGCGTCCGCAGCACCAGCGTGTTGACGAACATGCCCACGATCGGGTCGAGGGCCTCCTCACCGCGACCGGCCACCGCCGTCCCCACCGCGATGTCACCGGTACCGGACAGGTGCGCCAACAGCACCGCGTAGGCGGCCTGCATCACCATGAACGGGGTCGCGCCGCTCGCGCGGGCGAGCCGGTCCACCTGCAGCGCCAGTTCCGCGGGCACCGCGAACTCGTGGCGTTCGCCTGCGAGCGACTGCACGGCGGGGCGCGGCCGGTCGGTCGGCAGCTCGAGCAGGTCGGGCAACCCGTCCAGCATTTCGCGCCAGTGGGCCACCTGGTTCGAGATCACCGAGTCGGGATCGGTCTCGGCGCCGAGTGCCTCCCGCTGCCAGAGCGCGAAGTCCGCGTACTGCACCGCGAGCGGCTCCCACTGCGGCGCCTGACCCTGCGAACGGGCGACATAGGCGAGCATGACATCGCGGGCCAGCGGCGCCATCGACGCGCCGTCGGCGCTGATGTGATGGACCACGACCATCAGGACGTGGTCGCGCGCGGTCGGCGCGTCGGGGCCCTCCACCTCGAACAGCATTGCGCGCACCGGCAGTTCGGCGCTGACGTCGAAGCCGCGGCGGGCGAACTCGATCGCCCGCGGCATCAGATCCGATTCCGCGGTCCGGACGAGCTCGAGGCCGATCGCGGAGTCCTCCACCGACCGGATGACCTGATGGGGAGCGTCGCCGTCCGACGGGAACACCGTGCGCAGCGACTCGTGGCGTGCCAGCACATCGCGCATGGCCGCCTCGAGCGCGGCGACATCGATGTCGCCGGTCAGCCGGACCCCCAGCGGGATGTTGTAGGCGGCCGAGGCGGTGTCGAACTGGTTGAGGAACCAGATCCGCTTCTGCGCCATCGACAGCGGCACCCGATCGGGGCGCGGCCCTGCCACCAGCGCGGGCCGGTCGGCGTCGCGGCCGGCGGCCGACGCCGCGGCCACCGCGAGCGCCGCAACGGTGGGCGCGTCGAACAGCTCGCGCACACCAAGCCGGACTCCGAGCGCCGCATTCACCCGGGCGATCACCCGGGTCGCGACCAACGAGTTGCCACCTGCGTCGAAGAAGTCCTCCCCCACCGACACCCGGTCCACACCGAGGACGTCCGCGAAGACCCCCGCGACGACCTCCTCGATCGGATTACGCGGGGCAACGAACTCACCGGACTGCTCGAACACCGGCTCCGGCAGACCCTTACGGTCGAGCTTGCCGTTGGACGTCAGCGGGATCGCGTCCAACCGGAGGACGGTGCCCGGCACCATGTGCGCCGGCAGCCGCTCGGACGCGAACGCGGTCAGCGCGGTGGGATCCAGGTCGTGCCCGGCCGCGGGCAGCACATAGGCGACCAGCACGGTGGTGCCGGTCGGCAGCACGTGCGGCACGGTGGCCACGAACTCGACGCTGTCGTGCGCACCGAGCACACTGTCGATCTCGCCGAGCTCGACGCGCAGGCCGCGGACCTTCACCTGGAAGTCGCTGCGGCCGACGTACTCCAGCTCGGCGGTGGCATCCCCCGTCGCTTCGCTCGCCCGGGCGACCCAGCGCACCACATCACCGGTGCGGTACATCCGGCTGCCCGCAGGGCCGTATGGGTTCGCCACGAACCGATCCGCGGTGATCGCGAACCGGTCGTGGTAGCCACGGGCCAGGTCGGGTCCGGCGAGATAGAGCTCGCCCAGCACCCCGCGCGGCACGGGCCGCAGGCGTGAGTCGAGCACGAATGCGGACACGCCGCCCATCGGCGCGCCGATGGTCACCGGCTCCCCGGCCACCAGCGGAGCCGTGGCGGTGACGATGACGGTGGTCTCGGTGGGGCCGTAGGCATTGCGGAAGGTGCGCCCAGGCGACCAGCGCGCTGCCAGTTCGGGGGTACACACGTCACCTCCGACGATCACCGTCCGCAGCGAGTCCAGTCCGGCCGGATCGACCGTGGCCAGCGCGTTCGGGGTGATCACCATGCCGGTGACGCCCTGCCTGCCGATCAGTTCGGCGAGCTCCTCGCCGCCGAACACATCGGCCGGGGCAACCACAAGGGTCGCGCCCACGCCGAACGCGGCGATCAGCTCGCCGACGGAGGCGTCGAAGTTCGGCGCACACACGTGCAACTGGCGCGAGTCGCGGGTCGTCTCGTATAGCCGGATGATGTCGGTCGCGAGGGTGGACAGGCCGCGATGCGGCACCAGCACGCCCTTCGGCTTACCGGTCGAACCCGACGTGTAGATCACGTACGCGATCTGGTCGACGTGTACCGCGCCGAGCAGGTCGCTCTCGGTCATCGCGCCGGAGTGACGCGCGGCCACCGCGCTGACGGTCTCGGGATCATCGAGCACCACGGCCGCAACGGATTCCGGCAGCCGGTCGAGGTGCTCGCCGATCGTGAGCACGGCAATCGGATCGGCGTCGCCGAACATCTCCGCAATCCGCTCCACCGGATAGCGCGGGTCCACCGGCATGTAGGCGGCGCCGGTCTTGGCGATCGCCCAGATCGCGAGCACCGATTCCAGCGATCGGCGCAACGCGAACGCGACGACGGTGTCGGGCGCCGCGCCGCGAGCGATCAGCTCGCGGGCAAGCCGGTTGGCACGCTCGTCGAGCTCGCGGTAGGACCACTCGACGTCGCCGAAGACCAGTGCGATGTCGTCGGGGTGCAGCCGCACATTCATGGTCAGCAGCTCGGCCAGGGTGACGGGGCCCGCCTCCACCGGTGCCGGGGTGGTCAGCTCGCCGCGTTCGGCCGCGGAGAGGACCCCGATATCGCCGACGGCCGTGGTCGGCTCGGCCACCACCGCCTCGAGTATCCGGACCAGACGCTCGGCGAACGAGCGGGCGGTGTCGAGATCGAACAGGTCGGTTGCGTAGTCGAGCACCGCCGTGATCCCTGCGGCAGCGCCGTCGGTGTCGGGGTTCTCGCCGAGGCTGAGCTGCAGATCGAACTTGGCGACGGTGAGGGGTGCGGCGAGCTCGCCCACCTCGAGATCGGGCAGCTCGAGGGTTGCCCGCTCGGTGTTCGCCATCGACAGCGCCACCTGGAAGAGCGGCTGGTGCGCGGTGGACCGGGGCACCTCGAGCGCCTCGACGAGCCGTTCGAACGGGATGTCGGCGTGACCGAAGGCGTCCACGTCGTCCGACCGGACATCGGCGAGCAGATCGGCGAACGTCTGATCGGGATCGATCCGGGTGCGCAGCACCAGTGTGTTGACGAACATGCCGACGAGGTCGTCGAGTGCCCGCTCGCCGCGACCGGCGATGGGGCTACCGATGGCGATGTCCTGCTGGCCGCTGAGCCTCTCGAGCAGCACCGCGAACGCCGCGTGCACCACCATGAAGAGGCTGGCGTCGTGCGTGCGGGCCAGCTCGCGCAGTCCGCGGTGCAGCTCGGCCCCGACGGTGAACTCGACGGACTCGCCGCGGTAGGACGGCGACGCGGGTCGGACCCGGTCGGTAGGCAGTTCGAGCAGTTCGGGAAGGCCGGCAAGACGGTCGCGCCAGAACCCGATCTGCTTGGCGAGCACCGAGTCCGGGTCGGACTCGTCACCGAGCACCTCGCGTTGCCAGAGGCTGAAGTCGGCGTACTGCACCTCGAGCGGCGCCCATTGCGGCGCGGCGCCTGCGGCGCGCGCGACGTAGGCGGTGACGAGGTCGCGCGCGAGCGGCGCCACCGAGGAGCCGTCGGACGAGATGTGATGCGTCGAGATCAGCAGCACGTGCTCGGCCGCCCCGATCTCGAAGATCCGGACCCGCCACGGGATCTCCGCGGTGACATCGAAGCCACGCGAGGCGAAGGCGAGCATCTGCTCGGCCAGGTCCGCCTCGGTGACCGCGACGACGTCCACCTCGATGTCGACCTCGTCGGCATCCACGATCACCTGGTGGGGACCGTCCACGCTGTCCGGGAACACCGTGCGCAACGACTCGTGCCGACCCAGCACGTCGGCGAGCGCGGCGCGCATCGCGTCGAGGTCGACCCGGCCGGACAGCCGGATCGCCATCGGCACGTTGTAGACCGCCGACGCGGTGTCGAACTGGTTGAGGAACCACATCCGCTGCTGCGCCAACGAGAGCGGGATCCGGCCGGTCCGCGGCCGAGGGGCAAGCGCCGGACGGTGCGCGCCGGATGCGCCGGCTGCATCCACCCGGGCTGCCAGCTCGGCGACCGTGGGCGCCTCGTACAGGTCCCGCAGCCGCAGCGCGGCCCCGGCGGCCGCGTTGACCCGTGCGACGGCCCTTGTGGCCACCAGCGAGTCGCCGCCGAGCGTGAAGAAGCTGTCCGCGGCCGAGACCCGGTCCAGCCCGAGCAGCTCGCCGTAGACCGCGGCGATGGCCTCCTCGGTCGCGCCGATCGGGTCGACGTGGTCCGCCTCGGAGCCGCCGAACTCGGGGTCCGGCAAGGCCTTGCGGTCCAGCTTTCCGCTTGGCGTCAACGGGATCTCGTCGAGCACCACGACCGCCGACGGGACCATGTAGTCGGGCAGCGCGCGCCCGGCGACCTCGACCACCGCCTCCGCGAGGCCCTCGGATCCGCCCGCCGGCACCACGTAGGCAACCAGCCGGTCGACCCCGGTGACGGTGGTCTTGACCACCACCGCGACCTGGCCGACCCGAGAGTCCGCCGACAGCGCCGCCTCGATCTCGCCGAGCTCGACCCGCAGACCGCGGATCTTGACCTGGAAGTCGGTGCGGCCGACGTACTCCAGCTCGCCGTCCGCATTCCAGTACACGACGTCGCCGGACTGATACATCCGCTCACCGACGCCGCGGAACGGGTTGGCCACGAACCTGGACGCGGTGAGCGCCACCCGGTTCCCGTAGCCGCGGGCGAGCACCAGCGGACCACCGATGTACAGCTCGCCGGGTACACCAGGGGGCACCAGGCGCAGGTGCTGATCGAGCACGTACAG
>NZ_JMLO01000042.1:0-34591 GCF_000686785.1 Rhodococcus sp. UNC363MFTsu5.1 | reverse complement strand
CCGTGATCACCGAACTCAGTCCGTCGCTGAGTTCTCAAACTCGTAAGTCTCCAGACATGCCGGGGCGATTCACTCCGCCCGAACGGTCGGATTCGACGGGTTCTCGACCCCACACCTGTCAGCCGAGTTGGTGCAGTGGCATCGCTGATCTCTCCTGGCCCTCCGGCCACAGTTGCATCAGGTATCGCTCGACCAGATCGTCGCCTGCCTCCTGCAATTCGACACCCGAATCCCGCCCTGTTGCATACAGCCGAATCCGGTAACACCCGGGCCGCGAGATCAAACTGTCGGCGAGGAGCATCTCGTTTGCGTCGAGGTCACGAAATAGGACTTCTCCGGACTCGAACCGTGTCGAAACCTCTTGACACTGCTCCCACCCGGCCGCCTGCATCGGCGGCTGTGCGGAGTGTTCTTCAGCTCGAAAGCCGACCGCACCCAATGGCGTCCCGGTGGTAACCACCAGTAGAAACTGGCTCTCATCCCACGTAAGCATGTCACCAATCCGGCCAGGAAAATGGCCCGGAAGCGGCGAATCTGCCTGCTGGAACGGAAGCATAGACCCAGGCTGCACCTCGAGGTCGGCCTCGATCACTCGCGCTCTTGATTCCACCACTACTCCCTACTAGTCCAGGTTCCAGATCCAGCCAAGCAGCCGATCCCACGACCGTACAGTCGAGGTACGACCGTGGTGGGGTTCATCTCTCGGCGCGGATCCGGCACGGATTCAGTTTCACTGATACGAGTGTGCAAGCAGAGGAGCTACCCGTTGCCGAGGCACAGCTGGACAACTTACGCAGTCATCTGGCCGGTGTTGTGCGCCATGCTTTTCGGGGCAGTTGTGACGTCAGGTTTCTCCAACGGTCGCGCAACGGCGATTCCGATCGGCCTCCTTCTGTCGTTGCCGGCCGGGTTGTTTCTCGGCGGGATCGCCATCGCTGCGGGGAACGCCGCGCTCGCGGTGATCCGGAGAGGAATTCTGCGCGACAGCACCGTTGGGAGGATTCTGCTCTTCACTCTGATCACAGCCGTCGCGGTCACCTCGGTCGCTAGTCTTCCCTTCCTGATGGGTGGTAGTTCGACGGTGGCTGATGCGGTCGCCCCGCTGTCGATCCTCTTTGCAGCCGCGATCGTTGGGGCTTCCACATACGCACCGCTCGCACTCCGGGGTGACGCCCCGCGACATTGACTCGGGCTCGATAAGCTCAGCGGGCCGAGCCGAGGCCGGCAGGGCTGCACGTCCCCGGACTGACAAGACTTGGAACTCTTCCAGATTTGTGTGATCTGGAGCCATCCTTAAGTGTAATTACCGCCTGGTAGGCCTATCCAATCCGCGTGCAGCCCACCACGCTCCGCCATGGGTGAACACCCTTCCAGTTCCATCCATCCATCGGGTGTTCACCCATCAACGCCCGTTGCGTTCACCAATTGGACCCGCTGCCGGGTTCCCTAACTGCGGGTCCGTGACTGGTTTCATCAGCGGATGGCGGTCGGTTCGCGAACGCGGAGAGTGGCCCTGTCTCCGACTCGTCAGTTGGGAGTTTGCTCGTCGGTTGTAAGGAGCACAGTGCCGAAGAGCTTTCCGGCGATCCACGTGATGGAGTGCGAGATGGAGACGACAACCTGGCCCTCGGCTTGCCAGGCGAGAGCGGCCGCAGTCGAGGCGTGATTCGCCAGATCCGCCGTCAGCTTCGCGAGATCGTCGTAAGGACCGAGCTGGATGGTCGCGATTTCGTAGTTGTGGTCAGCGCTCACAGATCGCAGCGTACGGCCGGCGGCGGATCCAGACGGATTGATTGCTATGTCCTGGTATCTGAAGCCCTCATTAAGTGTGGTTACCCGACTGGTCAACCTATCCAGTTCGCATGCGGCGCAACACGCTCCGATATTGGTGAACACCCCTCCATCCATTCTCTTCACTCTCGTTTCTCTTCCCTCTCTCCTCTCCGCTCAATGGTGGAACAACCGCGTCCCGGTGTGAATGAGGGTCAATCCCAACTCTCGACAGGCCTCCACAACCTCGCCCGTTCGGGTGGACCCGCCAGGTTCGACGACGTAACGCACACCGAATCGACTCGCGTGGTCGATGTTGTCGCGGAATGGGATGTATCCGTCGGAGACGAGGGTGGCCTCCGTGAGTCGAGCGAGCCATCCGACACGGTCAGCGTCCTCCACTTCCGTGACCTGTGCGAGAGAGGCCACCTGCGCGGTGAGCGCTGTCCACTGGGAGTCCGTCACACCGTCCTCGGCAAGGCGGAC
Organism: Rhodococcus sp. UNC363MFTsu5.1; assembly: GCF_000686785.1. Lineage (NCBI taxonomy): Bacteria > Bacillati > Actinomycetota > Actinomycetes > Mycobacteriales > Nocardiaceae > Rhodococcus > Rhodococcus sp. UNC363MFTsu5.1. The sequence goes on along the minus strand of NZ_JMLO01000042.1, from coordinate 32,335 downwards.
TTGCCAGTTCAGCCGGTCTTGCCGGGACATCCCCTCGACGAATTCGAGAGCCTCGATGGCCGGCAAACGACGCAGCCACCAGATGCCTGCCTTCGTCCCGGCGAGCCGAGTGCAATCCACTCGGGACTGCTGACCGGCCCCGACGCCAATGGTCATGCCGTCCTTCACGTAGGCCACCGAATTCGACTGCGTGTAGCGCAGAGTGACCATGCCCAACAGTGCGTCGCGGATCGTGCCCGGACGCAGCGCGGCGCCGTGCACCACGCGCAGCAGATCCGCCGTGATCGGCGTCTGGTCGCGTTCTTGCTCGAGCACCATCCCGAACACCTCGCGGTGTTCCCACGACGGCGGCTCGTAGGACGCATCCACCTCGAGAATAAGGAACGTGCCACGCTTCTTCCGGGCCAGGATCTCCACCGTGCCCGGCGCGAACCCCGGTGCGATGATCCCGTCAGAGACGACACCCGAAAGTAGGTCCGCCAACTCACGGTCCACCGGCTCCGAAACTGCCACGAAATCCCCGAACGATGATCTCGGGTCGATGTCCCGCGCACGTACATAGGCAGCAGTAACTGCACCAACGTCACCGTCGCCAAGATCCCATGCGCGACGCATGGCCTCGTCCACATCACCCGCCAGGGCAGCGCCGGCCGGCGAGACGTGTTTGAACGAGGCCGCCGCCGGGACACCCGTGACCGCGGCGGCCTCTCGGACCAACTGCCACCCGTTCAGTGCATCGAGATAGTTGATCAACGACGGGGACCCGTGAATGACCCGAACCGGTGGCGCCTCGGGCGGTGTGATGCGGGCGCGCTGATGCGGATTCATCCCATACCGCAGATCCATGGCGGTGCTCCTCAGTAGTCAACTGAGGAGCACCCAGGCGTACGACGCTCCGAAATTCGCTTCCTTGTGGTGTCCCACTCAAACGCCAGTCGCGATACGGGCGACGCTAGCACGGTCAAACCAGGAGCCGCGGCCTTGGCGCCGTCCGAAATACCGGTGTCGCTGCGTCGACGAGAGGGACCGCGACAGCAATCCGGGCACAACCGATACGTCCCCTGGTTGGTTGTCTGCAATCCAGAACTTCTCCAGATTGGTGTGATCTGGAGCCCCCACTAAGTGTGATTACCGACTGGTCAACCTATCCAATCCGCATGCAGCCCAGCACGCTCCGCCATAGGTGAACACCCCTCCATGCCCGCCGGCCGCGCCGCCGCCGTGCCGGCCAACCGCCGCCGCCCGCCGCGCGCAGTGCACGTCAGGATCTGCTGTGGTTCCGGCTTGGGACAGGCCAGGCGTTCGTGATCAGCGCGCCGCCGCCAGCCAGCCGGGCAAGGTGCGGCAATAGGAGCACGGCTGGCCAGCGGCTACCGGGCGGGCGTCACCGCACTCTGCCGCTCTCGGGCAGCCTCAGTAGTGCCCCAGATTGTGCGTTCACCGTTGTCACGGAACGACATTCCCACGCCTTCGATCCCCCAGTTCACCATGCCGAACTCTCCGGGCATCGCCGACGACGTCGCACCCCAGGTGTCGCCCACGCCTGGAACCTGAACAACGTCCCACCCTTCGGGGAGGCGAATCGTGACGCCCTCGGCGTTGCAGTCGTGGAGCATGGGCTGATCGAGCTGATCGATTGGAACTTCGCCCTGCACATCACATCGCGGTAGGTCTTCGAACCCAGGCGTGATGGTGTTGCGGTCGCTCATATCGAGGCAGCCGACGAGCAGTAGCGACAGCGCTGCACCCGTGACCACTGACCCCACTCTGACCACGGGAGTAGCAGGCGGAGTGGGGCTCGGTCCGGGCATAACATCCAATCTCCCATATCTGCCTGCCCCCGCTGGGTTCACTGACAGGGGCGGACAGCTGCGGCGGGACACCATTGGTCGACCTCAAGGTAGCCGCGACCGTTGCCTGTCGGGATTGAGAACTGGGCCCGGGCCAACCATGCCCCTGTCGAGGTCCTGGCCCATGCGCTCACATATCCCGGCACCTGCACGTCGCAGACGAGGCCCTCGGCGCGGACCCGCAGCGGGATGGTGTTCGCCGGTTGTCCCCCAGACGGGCCGATGGCTGCGGCAACGTTTTGTGCACTGGCGGACATCTGTCCACGTAGTGTGCGCGACCATGCGCGAGTCCGGCTGGCGGGTGTGTGTGACCCCGCGAGAACTGTCACGACGGCCGTCAGCGCCGGCGACTGATCTTCTGTCCGAGGATTGGACGAAGTGGCTGTCTCGGTCCGGCCTACTACGGCGCCCTGAACGGACATCCCACCGTCCGGGATATGGCAAGGTCAGCGGCCTCGGGCACTCCGATACTCTGGAAACCTATCTGCCAGAGCTTTATCGAACGCGGCAACACGCTCGAACGAATCCACATTCGGCTGCGGGTGATCGCGTTCGAGGTGCGCCGCCATCAATCCCGCCGCCTCCGCGAAATGGCCATTGACGATACACAGGACAATTGTCGCTCGCAGAACGCCGGGGTAAATCCGGTCGGGCGAGACTCCTCGGATCGGCTCCTCGGCCACCCGCATCAGCTTCTCAAGTGAGTTGCGATCGTCGAACCATGTCGCAACCGCCCCGGATACGCGACGTTCAAACCACTGCACGGCAGTCGGCACGTCCGCTTCGGTGATCACCCATGGCGCCTTACCCACCGACTCCACACCCGGCAGTTCGTTGAAAAACCGCAAGTCAACGCGTTCGAGGGAGGGACTGTCCGGCCCACGGCCTCTGAGCAGTGCGTCCGAGGACATTGATCGTAGTATGTCACCTACCATCGGCGATATCAGAAATGCTGTTCCCGTGCATCTCGTGGCACCGTCCCTCGAATACCCAATAAGTGCTTCCACAGCAGCGATGGTATGCGGAATGCCAACACCATCACCCTTGAACCAAAAGGCATCCTCATTACTCTCCACTAGGGGTTCATACGGCATGTATCCCGCGCGCGCCATTGCATCGGTCAATTCCTCTTTAACCATATTGGCAATACGGTCTCTTTTACGGGCAGCCACAACCTAATCCTTCCAGGTGGGATCCCCCACCTCTATCGTCGACGGGTGATCGCTCTCGACGGCATCCGTCACACACCACGATGCACACATCGCCAGTGCCGCGATTACGGCGGTGATGCCGGGAATCGTTCGAACACCGGACAGACCTAAACCCGGTCTACAAGATGTTCACCACGACGGGCATCGGCGGATCCACGACGCGGTGCGGTGGCGGGTCGAACTCCGCCCGCCAACTATCGAACATATGAGCGATTCTAGCGCCTGGTGTGGCGCACACACCACACGTCCCCGCTGGCTGCACTGGCGCATCGCCGTCAGCACGGCAACGACACCAGCCGCTCCCCCACCAGCTGCAGGTCCTCGTCGAGCACCAGCACCGGCACCGTGAGAACGGAGCGGCGACCGAGCCACCCGGCCCGGTCCGCCTTCAACCGGTTGCGCAGCCACAGCACCTCCCGCACCGGTTCGTGCCCATGGGCGCCGGCCACCTCGCCGTCGAGCACCAAGTTCAGTACCTCCGTGATCGCGTCGTCGAGGGTTGCCGGAGTCGCGGCGGCGACCGCGGCGAGCGCAGCAGCGGTGATCGCAGTGTCAGCGGAGGGCTCCCCAGCATTTGCCTGGGTCAGCCGTTCGGCGGCACGGGCGATGGTCCGGGCTTCGGGAGTCGCTGCGGTGTCGGTCATTGGTTCCTCCTGCGGGGTCACGGTTGATGGCTCCACGATCTGCTGGGCCACCTTCTGGAGTTGCACCCCGGCAGTCCGGCGAAGGCGGGGGTGCTCGCCAGCGAGCACCCCCGCGAGACCTCGAGGCCGACGGCCGTGAGCACGGCGGCAGTTAAAGTCCTGCGGCGCACGGCTGGATCTCAGTCGACCAGCTCCACAGTCTGCTTGCCGTAGAACTCGTCCGGATGCCGCGAGAAGTACTCCTCGATCGCGGCGGCCCCACATACCCGCGTGAAATTGAGTTGAACGGTCGGCAATACGTCAGAGGAGACACCAGTCGAACTGTGTCGCAGCTCCCTGGTGTTGCGATCCATGAAAGAGAGGTTCGCCCGTTTGCCGTCGTAACGCATGTCGGCTCACCCGGGTGGGACGTTTATGCGGTGAGCGGGCCAGGCACCCCCACCGTCCTCTACCTGGCTGTACAGCCAGGTGAATATCTTCCATACGCACTGCAGGGCGGGCCATAAGGGATCTCCCCGCAAGGCATTTCGTCGACACGGCACCGATCACTCAAACCGGAACCTCGACCGTGCGGCTGGCAGTCGCGCAGATCTGGAAATACTCCAGATTTGTGTGATCAGAACCCCCGTTAAGTGTGATCACCGACTGGTCAACCTACTCAATCCGCATGCAGCCCAGCACGCTCCGCCATTGGTGAATACCCCTCCACTTCCACAGGGTGTTCACCCATTGAGCCCGGTTGAGTTCACCTATTGGGCCCGGGGCCGAAATTGGGCCCCGATTTCCGTCACGACTCCGCCCAACGGTCGGATTCGGCGGATTCTCGGCCTCGTTGCCGTGCGATTCCCACACAGACTGGGCCGAATCGCGCTCTCGGGGCGGCTACCAATGGTCGTTTCCGCAGTGTGGTCGAGGTTGGACCGCGGAATCCGTGGATTTCGCTGTCGGGGCGGGGTCGCTATCTGCCGGATTCGGCGGCGACTGAGGACTTCTCGTGACGTCCGGAGGCCATGCGACGTAGTCGTCGCTGTGGTGTGCGTTCCGGTTCCGGCTCGCCGAGGTACCGGCCCCATGGGTCGAGGAGCTCGCGCTTGGAGTACCAGTCGTACAGGATCAGTAGATTGAGTGCGGCGAGGGCGAATCCGGCGAGCAGTGTGTAGCGGCTGATCCCGAAGCCGCGGAAGTACCCGCGGTGCACGTGCAGCCTGTTTTGCTTCAAGTCTGCGAACACGCTCTCGATGCCGACCCTGCGGTGATATGACGCCTCCCAGGCGAAGGTCCCGTGTTGGAACGGCATCCGCATGTGGGGGTAGTCCGTGTCGTGCAGGGTGATCGTGCGGCCGCACCCACATTCCTCACCGCGCGTGCATGAGGTCGTGGGCAGGCTCTGTGTCGCGCGCATCGAAATTGGGTTGTTTGGACACCGCACACGGGCGGGCTGGGCGGCGGGCCCGCGATAGCGCCGAGACCCGTCGGGATGGCGGGCGTCGTGCGGGACGAAGGCGTACGCCTGACGCGCCTGATGACGTCGCTCGAGGCGCTCCCGTTCGTCGTCGGACATATCGGTGTCGATCGGGTCGAGGTCGCACAGACCTTCCGGGAGGCTGTCCGCGTACAGGACGCCGTCGATCCAGAGGGTGTGCGTGCCCTCGGGGCCGGGATGCATCCCGCGCTGGTGCGGGTGCAGGTCGTAGATCGTGGTGTACCCGCGTTCCCACCACAGCGATGGACAGCGCGGGGTCGGCCTTCGCCTTCGGGCTGAGCAGGTTCTGTAATAGTCGGGCCGCGAGTTCGTCTCGCCGGATCACGCCACTCAGGAGACGCCATCAGTTCTGCGACAGTGCCATGCACTGACGCTTAACAGGCTCCATACGGTTGGGGTCACCATGTGCGGCTAACGATCCGATCATTCCTAGATCACCAACGACCACCTGGCGCCAGCGCGCCAGGCGAGCGGTCAAGCGTTCGCCTCACCTGACCCCCAGGTCGCTAGGCCACCCCCAGGCGTAGCAACAACCCGGAACCCGTTGGTGCCGCTCAGTGTCCACGCCTCATAGTCCGTATCCGGTTGAACCGCAAGACTCTGTCCCCCGGCAAAATTCAGCACCAGGGAACCATCTTCGCTTGCGAGCGCAGTAACGATCGGCTCCTGAAACAGCTGCAGCAGCACTTCCCTGTTGGTCAAGCCTTCGGGAGATACCTCGACCGGTTCGCCGACCGACGGATTGAATATAAAATCCGATCCTATCGACAACTCGAACCCGCGGTCGGTGACCACTGTGACAGCAAAGTCGAAACACAGCCTCGAAACAACATCGCCCGTCATGCGGAGATCCATCGCTACCATCCTTCCGGGAGGGGATATGACCCGTCCGAGTTTCTCGGAATGTGTGTCTCTGCCCTCGAACCAGGCTTGCCATTGAGGTTAACGGGCTGGCCGTGCTCGTTGTAGAAGCGAACATAGCCGTTGGGATAGCGGGGAGTTCCATCCATGATTCGAATCTGGTTCGCGTTCCCCTCCGAACCTGATGGCTGCCAAACCTGCCCTTTTCCGTTATCGGAGGGGCGCGCCTGCCAATCGGGAGCAACACCGTCTGGAAGACGCCCGGGGGACTTGTCAGGCGACGTAGCACCGACAGGCGCAGGGCTCCGACCAGCTTGTCCGGACCCGAGCTCCTCGACGGCTTTACCCGCACCGCCGAGAGCTCTGAGCCCCCTGAACGCGGGAAGCATTTGGAGGATTTGGCCGGGTCTCGAGTCAAGCGCGTCGGTAATCGTTTGCTGCTGAACTCGGCCTTGGTCCAGACGCCGCGCGGATGTCAGAACCAGTTCGCTATTTTCCGTGGTGTAGAAGGCCAGCCAACCAGATTCAGGATCGTATACGCGCCAAGGGTTTCCTTCTTCGTCGTAGTCGATTTGCAGCGAGTTCATGGGGCCCGCTACGCCATCAGGTTGTTGGTCCGCGAGCCCGTCGAGCGTCGGGTCACCGGACTCGCCCGGAGGTGGCGTCGTGTACTCGTCACCGGTCACCGCGGCACCCCATGTCTCCGGAGTCACCGCAACGCCCGCACTCTCCTGCTGCTCCTGTATCGCGCCGAGAGCCGTATCCGGGGGAATGTCGTCGGGCCCCTGGAGCGCGGTCGGAGGCACAGGGACATCCGACTCTGCTCCGGACACCCCGAGCGCCCCAGCAAGGTTGTCGGGCGTCACCGGAACACCTTCAGGATTGTCTGCGAGTCGCTGGTGTGCGGCCTGCCGCTCACCTTCGAATGCAGGGGTGCCAGGGCCGACGAATCCGGCGGTAGCCTGATCCTTTGCGCGTTGCTCGGGCGTGTACTCCGGGTCGGCGAGAATCGGGTACACGGTGCCGGGTTCCGGGTCGATGTGCTGGACGAGTGTCTCGCCCTCCACGTCGTACCAGGTTCGGACCGGGCGCCCGAGCGCGTCAAAGGACCAGGGCGCCTTGACACCTCCAACGATTCGGCCGTCGGCGTCGAGAATGTAGACGGAGCCGTCGTTGTTGGTGCGCATGGAGCCACCGGCGGGCATGTCCTGACGAAATCTGTACGTGCGCGGCGAATCCTGATCGAGCATGAGGACAAACGTCTGCTCGCCGCCGTCTGGTTTCGCCACGGTCAGCCGTCCCGATCCGCCCGACCATGGCCAGCGGCCACAGGCGAGTGAACCCCGACCGAAGCGGGTGGCACCGGCGAGGGCACCGCCGAGGCCGGCGATCAGAAGCAACAGGGCTTCAGGATCCTCCGAGCCGCTCTCGGTGTAGCCGCCGGACGGGATCGAGGGGACCACTGCGGCAGGGCCGTTGGATTCCGCACGGGTGAGCTGCTCACCGTTCGGCGCACCCCGCGTGGCCTCCACCTGCCCGGTCGGAAGCGCTGGATTCGGTAGCGCGGTGGTGGGAGTCGGCGGGGTCGTCCGCTCGTTATCCCGGGTCGGTTCCGTCTCCGCAGATGAAGGCGCGGGCAGTCCGGGGACCGGGACGATGTCGGTTCCGCTGTAACTCGGCATGTTGGTTGGCGCGTTCGCACCGACCTGCGGACCCGATCCGCTCGCACCGGCCTCCAGACCGGGCAAGGCCGGAGTCGTCGGCGCGGCAGAGGTCGTTTCCGCTGCGATGCAGGGATTGATCGGCTCCGGGGGAGTCGGGGCACCCGGGGGAAGAGAGTTGACCAGGTCCAGCCAGATCTGGTGGTCGCGGTCGCGGACCGCCTGGCAGTCCTCTTCAGGAGTCGCCGATGCGGTTGGGGTACCAAGTGCTGCAATGACTCCCGTACCACCGGTTGCCAGGGCGCCGACTGCGGCGGCGCCCGCCACTGCGCGCGCGATCCGCGGCAGCCGGGTCACTGCCTGGGGCCCTGCCGCCGGCCCGTTACCGCCGCTCCGATCACCGTGTCAGTTCCCCACCAGAACAGACGGCCAGCGATCGACATGACCAGGAAGAACCCCAGGTACACCCACACCCGGCCATACTTCGAGGCCCACTCGACGACGGTATCGAGATTCGCGAAGGCAAGTACCAACAGCGCGAGGCCTGCCACGAACGCGATCACTGCCCGTGCGATCACGACACCATCAACGCCACCATCCGATTCGCCAATGGGTGGTTGCGGCCAAGTCGCCGAAGTGCCGTCATGTTGGTCGGTCCGCCGAGCTGGCGGCGATTGTCTGCGGTTCTCGGTGCTTGTCATTCTTGTTCCCCCCTGATCGAGTTTCTGCGGACCCTTACAACCAGGTGGGCTCGGAATACACGTAGAGACTGTCGTCGGACGCCGAGGTCGACACCGCAAGCATCGAGTAGGAGCGGATCGAGACGCCGCCGAAGCAACCGTCGATCTTCACGTGCAGATTCGACGTGCTCACCGACGCCTTCGCACCCTCGAGGGTCTTCTTTCCCAACGGAATCGTCGTGATGGTGCCGGGCTTGATCTGCGTTGATACCGACGGGCCGACGTTCGCATTCACCCCGGCGTTCGGCCCGGTCACCGACACCCCCACGCTCGGCCCGAGCGAGGCGGCCAACCCGACCGTGACACCGGAGGACACATCGACCTGGCACCCGACCTGCAACCCTTGCTCGATGTATCCGGTTCGGACCGCGCTTGTGCCGCGGCCCGTGATCGTCCCGGTCGTCCTCGAGGAAAAGAACCCCTCCCGCGTGAACTGCGTAAAGGCAAGATTCGGAACCGAATTCGCCGACAGCTCCGACGCCTTCACACCGATGACCCAACCGTCGTCGGTCGTCTTGGAATCCGCTTTCGACTCCAAAGCGGTTGGCACCGCCGACGCGAACCCCGAACCACCCAACATCACCACACCAGCAGCGACCGAAATGACGACAGACTTCTTCCACAATGACGACAAAGCCAACGTTCCCACCCCTGAGATTTCTTGTAGCGGCCGGTTCTACACGGCCATTCCGTTCTCAAAGTAACTGAACCGCGCGCAAGGCCGGGTCAATCGCGTGGAGAGGTCCGTCACGGCCGCGGCTAGTCGCACATGCCGCACTGAAGGCGTCGAAACCTCGAAGACCAGGCTCACGCAGCGCTCGAGAAGGTACTTCCAACACCGGCACCCATCCCCGCTCGGTCTCCGCGCGCTCAGCAGCGCACATCAATATCTGGAACTGATCCAGATTTGTGTGATCTGGAGCCCCCGCTAAGTGGGATTACCAACCGGTCAACCTATCCAAACCGCATGCAGCCCAGACCGAACGGACATAGGTGAACACCCCTCCATCCACCATCCATCATCCATAGGGTGTTCACCCGAAATGCCCGGTTTGGTTCACCCATGGACACCGCGAACGATCCCATCACGCGGAAATCAGCTGGCTCAGGGTTTTCAGGATCAGATCGCCGGTTCGGACGTCTCAGATCGTCAATTCAGGTGACGGATTGTGCGGTCGCAGTCGCTCCATAGGGCCGAGAAGGGCCGCGATCCGCGAATGTGGCACGTTCAACCACCGGGTTGGTACATCGGCGACTAAGACTCTGTCACCGAAGCACCGAGGACCTGCGATGAGACCGAGACTGCCCCCGGTTTCGTTGCGTGGCAACCGGGGCGCCCCGCCCCTCTCTTCTCTCCGGGGCTCCCCCATCCATCCATACCGCCAACCGCCGGCGACCCAATTCATCCACGCCGCCAAACCATCTCCGGCCCCCTCCGCCTGCCTGCCGTTGCATTCCATCCCCGCGCGCGGCCGCCGCTACCGGCCGGGCCGCACCGCATGTCAGTAGGCTCGGCACTCATGGTTGCGGACTTGGTTGCGGAGGCCGGGCTCAGCGAGTGCGCGCGTACCGACATGGACTGCATGCCTGGATTCGGCAAGCTCCTGGTCGAACTCGCGCTCGCCGGCGCCTTCACAGTCCTATGGCTGGCGCTTGCAGTGTCCGCTTCCGTCGCCATCCTTTCGTGGAGCACCAGGATCTTCGAGCGCGTGCTTTGGGTGGCCGCTGTATGGGTCGCTCCGCTGGTGGGCGCGATCGCGTGGTTCATCCACGCGCGTCGCCATCAGACGTCCGGGAGGCAACCGCGCACCGAGGTCCTATAGGTACGTTCGACCACGCAATCGAAGCCGCGGCTTCCTCGCCTGATAGCCGGCCTCGCTGTTCATACCTCCTGGAACCGTTCGGCAACCAACGGCGGGATTGAATTGGCCTGTTCGGACACCTAATCGCGCACATGACCGTCACAACCTGGAACTCCGGTGCCGTCGCGGCTGCCGGGTCCGTGCGGGACGAACGCCCATGCCTGCCGCAGTCGGCGCTGTTCCTCGGCATTCTCGCGGTTGTCGGACTTCTCGCGGACCGCGCGTTCACGTCACGGTTGATCGGTATGTCCTCGAGCAGGCCGGGCCGAATGCAGGTGGAGAACAAGGTCCCGTCGATCCATCGCGCGCGATCCGCTCCGACTGGCCGGTTCACGAAGGTTGTGTGAACCGCTCGCGCAGCGCGGCGAGCTGCTCGGCATTGAGGCCGAGCCCGTTCCGTGCGTAGTCCTCGATAGTGCCGAAGTGCGTGCACATCTCGTCGAGGGCGGCATCGATGTAGCTCTCACGGACTCCGAGCAGAGGCCTGATCAGCTCCGGGTCGACACCCTTGCTCGCGGAGAAGGCGAGAATCGGGTCGGTCATGGGTGCGAGATCGGTGTTCGTTTCGAGGTAGTCGGCGCGCACGTCGGCCTCGTCGGCACCGAGAAGGAGCAGGAGCGAAGTAGCGGCCCATCCGGTGCGATCCTTGCCGGTGGTGCAGTGGAAGAGGGCAGCCCCGGTGCGCTTCTCGTCGATGAGGTCGAGATAGAACGCGCGGTAGGCGACGAGTGCCGAGGACAGGCTGACGAAGTTGCGGTTCGCCTCCTCCATCTGCGCGATCCCGCGTCCGTCGCTGATCGTCTCGGCGTAGGCGACCGGGTCCGTCATGAGCAGTCCGGTGGCCGCGGCGTTCTGGGCGTTGTCGGCGAGCACGTCGAGCCAGACCGTGCGCGTCGCGTCGGGGAGGTGATCGAGGGCGCCGTCTCGCTCAGCCGCAGTCCGGAGGTCGTAGACGGTGGTGATACCGAGGCCAGTGAAGATGGTGAGGTCGTTGTCGTCGAGCTTCGCGAGCGTCGCCGACCGGTAGAGTGCGCCCGCGCGAACCGCCCCGCCCGCAACGGGAATTCCGCCGAGGTCTCGGAAGTTCGGGGCGCTCTTCAGGAATACACGACGGTCGATCGGGTGAGCGGTCATGGCTGGCTCCTCCAGGGTGGGTTCCAACGGTGATTCGGGGGTTCGGCCGGTGCCGTCACACCAAACCTCGACGATCAGGGCTTGTGCGCAGTGTGCAACATGCATGATCAGTCCCAGGGCAGGAACCGATCATCACGCACCTGACGCCTCCGGGTAAAGAGAAAGGCACGACGACCAATGCGATCGCGCCGAGCACGCATTGCGAAAGCGGCTGAACAGCAAACGCATACGTCGTACCTCCTTGGTTCAGACGGCGGTTAGCTATCGATGTACTTGGTGGGCGACAGGGCTTCGCGACGCTCCCGGTGGGTGATCACGCGGCCGAGAATCGGCGCGAGCACGACCGTAGCGGCAAACCACGCAGCGAGTATCCAGGCGGTCCCTTGCATGAACTGACTAGCGGCCCGGCGGAATCACTCGTTACCTTGGTTTACGACTTTCGTCCCCTATTTCACCCGTCCGAGCCATCTTCGTGTGACGGCACTCACACGACGTGCGTCAGACTGGTCGAACGGTGGGATGTCGGCCCCGGAAATACGACCTTCTCGAGACCTGGATGCGCCACGGCCGGATGCGTCTGTCGGTATCGCCGGCATGTCTGGCGCCTCCGCACATAAGCTAGGGTCAGATGCTGCCGGCGCGATTGAGTAATCGAACGATCGTCGTCGCCGCCACCGGCAACGTGGGGTTGTACTGCTTGCACTGAACAGCCAACTCTCCCTCTGGCGACAGCGGAGCCCCTTGGAATGGCTGTGGCGAAAGCTCGTCCACTCGTGGTGGGATCAACGGCGTCGAACTCCCTGGGTAGCTGCCGGTTTGCCTTCGGGGTGGGCTCATTAGACTTCGGCGCGTGGGAGGACTGACGCAAACGCGGTGGAGTGCCACGCCCTGGTTCCTTGCTTCTCCTCCTCAACCGAAGGCGCACGTCACCCCGCGGCCTCGGTTGCATGAACGGTTCGAGGGCGCTGTTGGCCTGGCGCCGTTGACCCTGGTCGTCGCACCACCGGGTTACGGGAAAACCACCGCGCTGGCGGCGTGGGCGGATGGCAGACCTGGGCAGACGATCTGGCTGGTGCTCACTCGTTCCGAGGGCGATCCAGCACAGCAGTTCCACATCGGCTTGCTCAGCGCCTTGAGTATCGCCCTCGACACGCCGTACTTGCCTCACATCGACCCTCTCTGGTCTACGACGGCTGTTGGCGGCAATGTGTGGGTCGATATGCTGGCGAGCGCTGCCGAATCGTGGCCGGAGCCTGTCGTGGTGGTGGTCGACGATGCACAGTTCGCCGACCGCGCCGCCATCACTGCGACAGTCACCTCCCTGATCGAGCGATCCCGCTCTCGATTGCGGTTCGTCCTTTCCGGTACCGGAGACATCGATTCCTGGTTCAACCGGCAGATCGTCACCGGGGCCGCATCGGCCGTGCGGTCCGGCGAACTGGCAATGACGGCGGACGAGATCGACGAGGCATACACGAGCGCCAGTGAAGGGAAAGCGATCTCGGACCTTGCCCGCTCCGTGCACATCGCGACACGCGGCTGGCCGGTCGCGGTGCGTCTCGCGTTGCTTGCTGCGGAAACGGAGGGAACCGCTATCTCCACGTCGATGGCCGGCGCGCAGGATGACCCTCTCACCGGGTATATCGTCGACACGGTCGTGCGCCAACTGCGACCGGAGCTCTCCGACTTCGTCCTCGACGCGACGACATGCAGCCGCCTTGATGCGGACCTCGCCGAGGCGCTGAGCGGCAACCCGCACAGTGCTGCGCTGCTGGAGGAATGTGTGCGGCGGGGGCTGTTCATCGACCGTCATGTTCACGGTGACGTGACGGTGTACCGATGGCACGAGGTGTTCGCCCGGCACTGCCGGATCGCGGTCCGCCGTGAGGACGCGGCTCGCGCGGAGCGCGCCGACCTCGCGGCGGCCGTCTGGCTCGCGGCGCGGTTCCCGATCGAGGCGACCGTGCATGCGATGCAGGCCGGTGCTGCCGAACTAGCGGCGGAGATCATCCGCGGCAGTTGGTTACAGCTGGTGATCGACGCCGATGCGGGCGCTTTAGCGGCCCGATGCCTGGCATTGCCGGACGAGTTGGCCGACCTGCCGGAGTTTCTGCTGATTCGAGCCTGCTGCCTCGACGTGTGCGGCGACGCCGCCGGCGCCGCGATGCTGCGCACTCGTGCGGGACTGGCCCGGCCGGAGTCGCCCTCTGCGGCACTGACCAGATCAATCTCTGAACTCTTTCTCGCACACGATCATTCGATGTTGTCCCGGTCGGCCGACGAGGTCCGCGGCGCGCTTTCCTCCGACGCTGTGCCCTATCGGATGCGCTCGCACGTACTCTTCCTCCTCGGGTGGGTCGAGCTTCGGCTGCGTCGCGACCCCCGACTGGCAGTTGACTTCCTGAGCACCGCGTGGAACGAGGCGACTGCCGTAGGCCATGCGGTCCTCGCCCGGCGAGCCGCGGGAAACGTCGCGTTCGCGTTGGCGTTCAGCGGAAGGTTCACCGCGGCGCGCAGAGCCGTCGCCCGTGCCGATGCCGTGGAGGACGATCCGGAATGGCGCGGTGACGGTGGAATCGAGCGGTTCGCGCAGGGATTCGTCGATTACTGGCAGGACGAAATTCCTTCTGCTCTGGAATGTTTCCGCGCCCTCGCCCGACCGGGCGAACACGAAACCTACTATGCGCGCCTCGCACGTCTCTACCTGGCGTTGAGCGTGGCGGCCGCGCGCGACACGACAGCGGTCGCCGAAGCGGAGTTCCACCTCTCACAGGTGATCGGCGCCGAGGAACACGGGGTGCCCTGGCTCGTATACCGGAAGGTTGCGGCCGCGGAACTTGCTGCGGTCGTCGGTGACACCGATCGGGTGCTGGCGCTGATCGACGGTGTCGCCGATACCCCGAACGTGCCGGTCACCGCTGTGCACGTCGCGGACCTGTACCGACGACTGGACCGCCCGTTGGACGCCGCTCGCGCGTTGCGCACCCTCGGCGTTGGCGCGGCACCGTTCGTTCAAGTGGACGCGTTGGTGCTGTCAGCGGCCCTGCAGTGGGCGGGCGGTGATCGCAACCGGGCGCACCTCGAACTCGAACGTGCACTGGACACCGCGCAACCCGAAGGCATCGCCCGACCGTTTGCCCGGCCGGACGAGCCGATGCGGGCATTTCTCGCGGAGCACGCTGCGTGGGGCACCCGGCACGAGCACTTCCTCGCCCGCCGCCTCGCCGCGTCAGCCCCCGAGTCGTCGAGGCACCCGGTTCCGGCGAGTACCGCCCTCACCGCCCGCGAACGGGACGTGCTCGGCTACCTCCACACCCGGATGACCGCGGCTGAGATCGCCGCCGAATTGTTCGTCTCGGTGAACACCGTCCGTACCCATCAGCGGTCGATCTATCGCAAGCTCGGCGTCACCAGTCGACGCGAGGCGGTCCGCCACCGACCATGACCCGGTCGGGCAGGTCATCAACCATTGATGATTTCCCGTCGCTTCTCTCGATTGATCGGCGGCGGTCTGGGAGCCTGGCCGGGGTGGCCACGCCCATCCGGGTGTGCATGCCGGCACCAGCCGAATCGACACGAAGGATCCATCGTGAGCATTCCCGTCAACGTCGACAACTTTGTCCGAGCCGAGACGGACCGCATGTTCGCAGACTTGCAGCGTGATGCCGGTGCCATCAACACGTTCTCGCACAGCCGCGAACCCGCCTCCATCGACCATCAGACCGTCATCCGGATGAACCGAGACACGCTGTACAGCTTCGCGGTCGTCGATCTCGCGCAGGGCGCGAGCTTGATGATCCCCGACCACGGCGACCGGTACCTGTCCGTGATGGTCGTCAATCAGGACCACTACGTGGGAGCGATCTTCCACGATGCCGGGACGTACGAGCTGCGGGCCGGCGACTTCGGTACCCGTTACGTCGGCGTCGCGGTGCGAATACTCGTCGACCCCGACCTGCCCGCCGACATCGCGGCGGTCACAGCCGTGCAGGACCGACTCGTGATCACTGCCGGGTCCGGACAGCCGTTCGAATACCCCGGCTACGACACCAGCAGCTTGGACGCCACTCGCGCAGCGCTGCTGACACTGGCTGCCGGGCTCAGCGGATTCGACTCGACATTCGGCCGCCCGGATCAAGTCGACCAGGTCCGTCACCTCCTCGGCACCGCCGCCGGCTGGGGTGGGCTACCGAGCGACGAGGCCTCCTACATCGGCGTCGTCCCGGCACCGACGGATGGTAACCAGGAGATCACGCTGCGCGACGTTCCTGTGGATGGGTTCTGGTCGGTCTCGGTCTACAACGCGCAGGGCTTTTTCGAGAAGAACCCGCGGAACGCGTACAGCGTCAACAACATCACGGCCGCGCCGAATGCCGACGGATCGGTGACGGTGCGATTCGGTGACTTTCCCGTAGGGACCCCGAACGCTATTCCCACACCGGCAGGGTGGAACTTCATCGTCCGGCTATACCGGCCTCGCACCGCAGTGCTGGACGGTACCTGGCAGCTGCCTAAGTTGATCCCCGCGTAGTCCTGACCGCGTGTGTTCCTGGCCTCGCCTGGTTGCGGGGCCAAGCGCGTGGCGGTGACGCACACGCCGAGGCGCGAACCCGGCCCCGTCGACGTTGATGCTGCTGGAGTGCGCTCGGCAGCTACCAAAGGTTTCGAGGGGAGAAAACCTCAATGAGGCGTATCGCCAGGCGCTGACAAGCCTCTTCAAAGCCGCCGAGCTGGGCTGGGCAATCATCAGCAGGAAGAACGACCGGAACACCGTACTCACCGAAGCGAGGGGCGAATGAACAACCTGACAGCCATCGACATCCTCATCAAGCCCGATGACGCAATGCTCACACGAGCGAAGTCAATCAATGACCGCCTGCTCGCAAGCATCCCGTCGCCCCCGGGGTTCGCTCTCGATGACAATCACCAACCGCACATCACTGTTCTGCAGCGATACGTGCGCACCGCCGATCTCGACAGTGTCTTCGACGCGATACGGACCGTGCTGGAAACGCTCGACACGAGCGCACTCACTTTCACCGCAGTAGGCCTGGCGCACATGGACATCGACGATTACCCAGACGCCGGACTTGCGGCGATCATCGTGAAACCGGGCCCCGGGGTCCTCGACTTCCAGGCAAATCTCATCGAAGCAATCCGCCCCTATACCGAAAGCAATGGCACCGCCCAGGCGTACATACGCACGGAAACCGAGCCCGACATCAACGAGCAAACCATCGACTACATCGAGCACTACGTTCCCGAGCACAGCGGCGAAAACTACCTTGCCCACATCACTGTCGGAATGTCCAAGCTGAGCGACCTGACGAAGATGGAGGCCGAGACCTTCGACTCGCTGACGTTCTGGCCGGCCGCAATCAGCGTCTACCAGCTCGGTAACAATGGAACCGCTGCCAAGCATCTCACCACCTGGACCGCATGACTGGCACCGTTGAGGTCCTCGCGGTCTGGACGGGTCCTATCGTCCAAAGGCGGCTGCCCCTCCGCGGTACTGGTGAGAGCTGTCCTGCATCGACACCCCCTCGTCGGTCGGTAGCCAGCTCGCGCTCAACGGTATCGGCATCGGCCGTTCACCGTGCTCCGTCTAAGTAGAGGTAGCGGTAATACTGGCCGAAAATCGGGCGGATATGGCCTCAAGCTCTCCGCGCTGGCGGACGGAACCCCCAGTCCGATTCCGGCGGCGCCAGCACACGCCACGATCACCGCTGCCCATTTAGAATTGCGAATCACCATGACTCCCTTCCATTTTCGGATGTTTGGAAGATCGCGGAGGACACACCTCAGCAGCTCCATGTACCGATGGAAATGATCCGCCCAGAGCAGGCACCTGCGGTCTCGGAGACCGCCTTCCCCCCTACCCCCTTCTCGTCCCAACAGCCGTGCTCTCGGCAAACTGCTCGTCCCCCAACGATCATCGCGAGTCAACACAACGTGGCCGATTTATCGCGTTCTCCAAGTTCTTTCATCCCTGCCGTGGTCGACGACGTCGAGTGATGCCGGCGCCCAAGTGTCTGGCACGAGCACATCTTCTGATGAGTGCGGGACGTGTCATTTACCCAGTTCAGCGCAGTGGAGTTACGCTGGGCAGTCGACGGGCGCCGCTGAAGTGCAGCGGACGCAGCACCCGTTCAACTGGTTCCCGGCGATTGCGCACCGTCGGCCACGGCCGTGGCCGTCGGAGTGTGTCAGTTCTCACGGACCACCAGTTGCTCGCCGGTGACATCGTTGCCGGTTTGCGTGGGTGTCCACCCCGAGACTGATCCGTTCTCGCCTCACCAGATTGCGAGTTGCTGGCTCCCGATCGCGGGATCGTCGGCTGCGGGTCGGCGCCGACCTCTCGACCGCGGTCGCTGCTCCGCGGCTCGACAGTCACGACGTGAGGCGTGAGCACACCTAACCAATTGGCCAGCTCAATCTCGTGGCGTCAGTCCAGGGAACTTAGGCCCCTCGGACGTCATGCGACATGAACCCTGGAATTCATCTAGATCTGTGTGATCTGGAGGCGTCCTTAAGTGTGATTACCAACTGGTCAACCTAGTCAATCCGCCTGGAGCCCATCGCGACCCGCCATTGGTGAACACCCCTCCATTCCATCCATCCACCATCCATCCACCATCCGGGTGTTCACCCATCAACGCCCGTTGCGTTCGCCAATTGGACCCGCTGCCGGGTTCCCGAACTGCGGGTCCGTGACTCGTTTCATCAGCGGATAACGGTCGGTTCTCGAACGCGGAGTGTGGCCCTATCGCCGACTCGTCAGTTGGGAGTTTGCTCGTCGGTTGTAAGGAGCACAGTGCCGAAGAGCTTTCCGGCGATCCATGTGATGGAGTGCGAGATGGAGACGACAACCTGGCCCTCAGCTTGCCAGGCGAGAGCGGCCGCAGTCGAGGCGTGATTCGCCAGATCCGCCGTCAGCTTCGCGAGATCGTCGTAAGGACCGAGCTGGATGGTCGAGATTTCGTAGTTGTGGTAAGCGCTCACAGATCGCAGCGTACGACCGGCGGCGGATCCAGACGGATTGATTGCGATGTCCTGTGACCTGAAGCCCTCACTAAGTGTGATTACCGACTGGTCAACCTATCTAGTTCACATGCGGCTCAACACGCTCCGATATTGATGAACACCCCTCCATGATCAATCTCGTGACCGGCACGTCCGCCGATCACCGCGCGCACTGTCCCGAACCGGGTTTCTCGTGACACCGAGCTTCCGCCGGCACAACCACGGCAACAACGGAATTCACGACTTCCTGCCGGGACCGGTGCATGGCTTGGCCCGGCGCCGACATGATGCCGGCCGACCTCTCGGACTCCGCTGGGCTCACGAATCGATCATCATCCGCCGCGTATGCCGACGGCAGCCTGCGCCACCCCATCCGATGACGTAGGTCTACGCGTATTTGGGTGGCCCCACCGGGAGCTGAGAAAGCCACCGCTCGAGAATCGGATTCACCAGTTCCGGATGGGTGATCGCCGCTCCATGCGACAACTGGTCGATAACCCGGGACTCGGTGACCCCACCCAGCCTCGCGATCATCTCGTTGACCGAATCCTCCGAGAACGCTTGATCGGCCGATCCCCGCACCACCAGTGCCGGACACCGGATCTGTCCGAGCAACTCTTCCACCGAGTCGTGCTCGACCAGGCAGCCGATGGCCGGGGAGAAAGTCGACCAGTCCCGCGCAAGCCACCGATCACACCACGGAGCCTGGTGGAGCTCCCGGACACCGCCAATCATCGACGATGCCAGCGCCCACACCATCGGCTCGAATTCCTCATGCCCTACCCCCTCGGTCCACTGCGTGAACACTCGGCGATAGCCCTCACGCTCGAGGTCCGTGTACGCACCGGCCGCCGTTCCGAGCAGCAGCAGCCCCCGGCACGCCGTAGGCTCCAGCAAGGCCATACGCAGAGCAATGAACCCACCCTGAGAGTGCCCACCGAACACAGCACTGTCGACCCCCAGGTGCTCGAGGATCGCCAGGCCGTCGCGGGCCTGATCCCAGAAGCTATAGGCCGTGGCTGCCGTCTTGCTCTGACCGTGGTGACGAGTGTCCCACCGAATCAGCCGGTAGTCGCTCAACGCCTCGGCCTGCGCATCAAACATGCTGTGGTCCATCAGGAAGCCATGCGAAACGATGACGGCCGGACCGTCGCCACCCGAATCCTCGTAAAACACCGAACCACTAGCAGTCTCGACGAACGGCACTCTAAACCCTCCCAGCTCGTAGACACACCACATCCATCAGTCGTTGTTCGATCGTGGCGGACGACGGGCGACAAGTCGAATACCGCTCCCTGAGTGGGCCGATCGTGCTTCAGGGTCGGATAGTGACCGGAATGCGTCGATTCGGGATGATCGAGATATAAGGGCAGTGGCGACTGCGCGGGTCAAATCCGAACCGGCAATCCTCTACGATCCACCGTAGTAGACGAAAAGTCACAGGGGGGCTCATGCCGGTCAACACCACGTTGGCGCAGTACAGCGACTACGCGTTTGCGTCCGCGTTTGCCATCTATGTTCTTGCACTGGTTCTTTCGGCCTTCGACTTTGGCGGCACGTCGGTTCGCCGCCGAGTCGCGGCGGACGCCCAGGCCCGGGTAGTGGTCGCTGTCGGAGCACCGACCTCGGATGCGCCGGGACGGATTTCGGCCACGGACAGTATCCGCCCGCCAAGCGAGCGAGCCGGACGCGCCGCCATCGCGGTCACGCTCGTTGCCCTGACACTGAACGTGGCCGCGATCGCCCTCCGTGGCATGGCGGCCGGCCGGTGGCCGCTGGGCAACCTCTACGAGTACGCACTGTTCCTGTGTGCAGCGATCATGGCGTGCTGGCTGCTCGCAGTGCGGCAGTACCCGATCCGCAACCTCACGGTGTTCGTCCTCGCTCCGGTGGTCATACTCCTGTTCATCGCGGCAGCAGCGATGTACAACGAAGCAGCTCCCGTCGTGCCGGCGTTGCGCTCCTATTGGATCGCAATCCACGTCACAATCATCGTGTCCGCGTGCGGGATCCTCACCTTCGCCAGCACAGCGAGCCTGCTCCACGTCATCGCCGTCCACGGACGCGACAGCGCCCGCGGCCCGCTGGCGTGGTTCGCCAACCGGCTTCCTTCCGCGGAACTGCTCGATCGTGTCGCCTACCGCACAACCATCGTCGGCTTCCCGCTCTACACCATCGGGGTCATGTGTGGTGCGATCTGGGCCGAGGCCGCATGGGGGCGCTTCTGGGGCTGGGATCCGAAGGAAACCGTCTCTTTCATCGCATGGGTGCTGTACGCCGCCTACTTGCACGCCCGAGCTACCAGCGGATGGGGAAGCCTTCGCGCGTCCTGGATCAATGTCGCAGCACTCGCCACGACACTGTTCAACATGTTCGCCATCAACTTCGTCGTCTCGGGCCTGCACTCCTACGCAGGACTCAACTGACGTTCCGGCCGAGCTCGGCTGCTGTGGACGATGGACGGGTCCAGCGGCTTCGCGTTGCTGTCACGGGGCAGCAAGCGTGACAGAGGAGGCCAATGAGTGAGCTGCCGCCGATGCGGCCCGTAGAGGTGCAGGTGCGCGACGACCCGCCGATGGATGCGCCGTGGTGGCAAGTAGTGCCCGCGATGGTGCTTGGCCAGGGAGCGTTCATCTACTCGTTGATGGCGACTCCGGGTGCCCCGGTCGCATGGATAGTCGGCATTCTCGAGGTCGTCGTCGGCATGGGATGCGTGGGCGTGTCGAAAGCGCGGACGCTGCATGCGAATGCCGGTCACCGGATTCCGATGTTGGGTTCGCCGCCGGTGCGGCCGCGTCGGTTCGATCTGTTTGACGGACTCGGTTTTTCTTTGGTGCTCGGAGGTGCGGTCCTCATCGTCGGCGTGCTCGACCGCGGCCCGTGGCCAATGGTTGCCCTCCTCGCGGTCATCGCGATCACCGAGACCGTCCCCTACGTGATCCACAACAGGCGCTTGTAGGGTCGACACGGCAGGACGATCGCGGGGATCGCCGGCGCACCGGCCGCCCGGCAAGCCGACCCAGGCGACTCGACTCGTCGCGTACTGGATTGAACGCCACTTTCACCCGATGAGAAAGGCAGTGACTGCGTTGCCGAGTCGGTTGGTCCGGCCGACGCGCAGGGTTTGCCAGAGTCTTTTCGCAACTTGCTGTTTGAGACAGCGCCTGGTCCCGCAACCAGGCTGCGCCTCCCCCGCCCAGCCCGTGGGACTTTACTGAGAATTCGCTGAGTATCGTGGCGCGCCAGCGCGTGGGCCACCTACTGTCCTCCCCGCTATCCCGGTCAGGAGATGGGGCGGGACGGCGCGTTGGCCTCGCCACCCACCCGAATTGGGTGGCGAGGCCGTTTCCCATACCGGCGTGACGCGAGTCGCATTCGGGGAAGCACTGCCGCGCCCTACTCCGCGTAACGCGACGCTCTGAATCCCCGATTTCCAGAATGTGCCACTCCCATCCCCCTGTGTGTGGCACACGAGCCCTGCCGGATGCGTGACATTCGGCAGGGCTCGTTTCATGAGCGAGGCCGTCGGCGTCCCCACCCACTGGCGGCCTTTCACAGGCATGCACGGCCGATGGGAGTGCGGCCAACGCCGTGCACGCGCGGTCCAACAACCAGGCTGCGTATTCCCCCGCCCCGCCTGTTGGGCTTTTGCTGAGAATTCGCTGAGTATCGTGGCGCACCCGCGCGCGGGCCACCTACCGTCCTCCCCGCTGCCCCGGTCAGGAGCTTGAGCGGGACGGCACGTGGGCCTCGCCGTCATGGATAGCGGCGGGGCCCACGCTCATACCCTGATCGGCGCTGATGGTATCGCCATTCCTATCGACCAAGGGCATCGCGCACCTCCGGTCCACCGACCGCGCGCACGGCCGGGGACCAGCCCGGTGCCGTGCGCGCGGACACTCAGCGGGTTACAGAACCCATCTCCGTCGGCACGGGCAGCCGAGTCCGGCTCGGACCGATCTACCGGGACTAGTTCGCTCCCGAGTCCTGGAACAGCACCGCCCCGACACGCGGCGGCTTGCCGCGGCCACAAGCGGTTGAGAGAACGGCGTTCGCCGCCCCCAACGCGCTTTCTGAGAATTCGCTGAGTATCGAAGCGCGCCTCGACCGTGGTCGCCTATCGTCCTGCCTCGCCGTTTCCGGTCCCAGCCAGCGGCGGCGGCCTCGCCACTCACCGCATGGGGTGGCGAGGCCTCTCATAACGATGGGCGATGAAGTGGAAGCCAGCCCTGAGCGCCTTCGCAATCACCTTCGAAGACCTCACGCGGGTGACTGTTCGGGTCAGAGGTGCACTGAAGCCACTGCGGCGGTGGTTAATTCGATGCGACTGGCCGCCAAGTAAGGGTCAGGGTGCTCGGGGTGCCGGGGCCGGTGTGGATGGTGCAGGCGGTGTTCGGGGATTGGTGGTACCAGGCGGGAAACTGGCCGCGCAAGGGGTCACGGGAGAAGGGCCAGCGGCCACTGAGCTCCAGGCGAAGTTGTTCGCCGCGCCGCAGACGGGTGGCGTGGGGCAGCAGGGCCAAGTCGATGAGGGTGGGGTGACCCGGGGTGAGGGGTTCGGGCTTGTGATGGATGTGGACCGGTTGCAGCGGGGTGGACAGAGCCGGATCGAGAGTTTGGTGGGCCAGGCGCTGCCATCCCTTGGTGACGACATCGGCATTGAAGCCGTAGGAGCCTTCGAAGCAGATCTCTTGGCCGTTGCGAAATTTGCGGAGGACTGCGAAGAGGTTGAGGTCCTCCGCGTCGGTGAGGGATATGTGCAGGCGCAGAGCGGACGCTCCCAGGATGTCCAGATCGGTGGGCGCGGTCCAGGTCCAGGCCAGGGGGCGGCGACCGCGCGAGCGGAAGGAACGTTGTCCGTCGGTTGACCCGGGGTCGTCGGACAGCAGGCCGTCAGCACGCAAGTGAAGGGTGGTGGTCTCGACGTCCCGGGGCGGCCAGTCGTCTGCGTATTGGATCTCGGCAGGGTGCTGACCCTGCTCGTGAACGGCGATGCGGACCGCGGGTCGGCGGTCCCACCCATTGTCGGCGTCGCGCAAGACGTGATCGAAGAAGCGAATTCGCTCGGCAGTGGCCTCCGCGCCGTAGTAGTGCGACCACTTGCCGTCGCGGTGGGTGTAGAGCCACTTGCGCTCGGACCCGGCCCGCCGGAACGCCTCGAAGCTGCCACGGCTGTGCAGGCTGTGGTCAGAGAAGGAGGCACACACCAGCATGGGGGCGGTGATGCGGGCCAGATCCGGTGTGCGGTCGGCATACCAGTCGTCACGGTCGGGGCGACGCAGGATCTCGGCGCGGATGTCGTCCGTGACGCGGGCCTCGCGGGCGGTGGCCTTGCTCCAGAAGACGCTGAAGCCGTCCTAGCGAACTCCTCCGGGGTAGGCGAAATCTCGATAGAAATCGGAGAAGCCCTCCCAGACACACAGGGCAGCCAGGTGAGGCGGGCGGAGCGCGGCCACCCGGTACTGGCTCAGGGCCAGATAGGATACACCGTCCAGACCCACACGGCCGGTGCACCACGGTTGTGCCGCAACCCATTCGATGAGGTCGTAGTAGTCCTGTGCCTCGCTGTCGGTGAACAGCGAGCCGACGCCCTCGGAGGTGCCACCGCCGCGAAGATCCGCATTGACCACGACGAACCCGTGCTCCGTCCAGATCTGCGGGTCGGGCGCCTCCCAGCTGGTCAGCTCACTGAACCGGACGCGGGCGGGCTGCGGCATCAGCCGGTACTGGCCCGAGACCGCGCGCCGGTTCCTGCCGCGGGCGGGGATGCGGTCCTTGCCGTATGGGTGCGCGGACATGATCACCGGATGCGGGCCCGCCAAATCGGGGTGAAAGACATTGATCCGCAACACCGTTCCATCACGAACCGGAACCGCCACGTCGTAGTCGGCGCGGACGTCGGGGGCGGGCACGATGTCGACGCCGGGCCGGATCAGGTTGGCGATCCGGTGGCCGGCCCGGCGCAATGCCGCCGGTCGGCGAAGGTTGGACATGCTCATCGATTTCCCCTGTCTCGTCGGTGCGGTACGCCCACTGTGGATCGCACCGCTGCCTAGAATCAACGGTGATGAATAAACCCGGACCCCGAGGCCGCCGCTTCGGTGCGCCCGACACCCGGCGCGACATCCTCGAGGTCGCGCGTCGACGGTTTCTCGCCGAGGGCTACGTCAAGGTGACGATGCGTTCCCTCGCGGCCGATGCCGGCGTAGACGCGGCGCTGATCAGCTATTTCTTCGGTTCCAAGCGTGGACTTTTCGCTGCGGCCATGGCGCTGCCGGCGAACCCGGCGGACCTGTTAACCGGGGCACTGCCCGGTCCCCCGGTGGGACTGGCCGCCCGCGTGCTGACGGCCCTGGTCTCCACCTGGGACGATCCGCAGCGCGGCGGTACGATTCGCCTACTGCTCACCGCCGCCGCTCACGACGAGGATCTGGCCCGGCTGATCAGGGAGATGATCGACCGTGAACTCGTCACCGTGCTGGCCGATCAGCTCGGCGGCACTGGGGCGCGCGCCCGCGCCGGACTGTTCGCCGCGCAAGCGCTCGGCGTCATCCACGCCCGCTACCTCCTGCGACTCGAACCAACGGCCTCGATGCCCGCTGATGAATTGGTGCGCGGGCTGGCACCGGCATTCACCGCCACCCTGTTCGGCGCGCCGCCGCGGGCGCCGCGACCCCTCTCCGGATGACCCGGCGCCGCGCCTGGTCTTGAGCTGCTGGATCCGGTGTGAAGCTGTTGCGGCAGGAATCCCTGTGATCCTGCTGCTGGCCGTCTTTTCCATGGCTGGTGCCACGCAGCAATCGCTGGCGCACACGCCGCATCATCGGCTATAGCGGTGGCTTCCCGACCTCGGCGACTCGCCGGGACCGTGCTCACGGCCTGCCGATCGTATGGTGCGGTCTCGCCGCGGTGATGCTGGCCTTCAACGTGTGCATGACGATCTCTCGGCCTGGGCTCAGGCCAACATGATGACGCCCTCGAAGCCGCCGGTGCCGCCCGAATGCACCGTGTACCCATGACCGTCGCGGTTGATGATCGTCCAGGACATCCCTGCGCGCGCGCCCGCCGGGCTTGTCCCATCGAGGCGCCATCGCACTCGAGCCGGGGCTGTCCCAGCCAGCAGTGCCGACGGCCATCCACTGACCTTGACAGGTCACTCGGATGGTTCACCCACCGTCGCGCACAAGCTGGAACGCATCCAGATTCGTGTGATTTGGAGACCTCGCCAAGTGTGATCACCGACTGGTTAACCTATCCAATCCGCTTACAGCCCAGACCGAACCGACATAGGTGAACACCCCTCCATTTTCCATCCATCCATCCACTCCATCCATCCATGGGGTGTTCACCCATCAACGCGGTTAGGGTTTACCAATTGGACCCGCTGCCGAGTTTCCGAGGCCGATTCCCCTCAACGTGGCCTCGCTGGCCCGATTCGGCGCATCTTCGACATGATTGCGGCGCAATTTGCATCCAGACTGGGGCCGAGTGCCGCTCCCCCGACGGCTACGGATGTCCACTTCCGCGATGTGGTCGAGGTCGTGCCACGGAATCCAGTGGATTTCACTGCCGCGACGAGGGGGCAGCGCGGCAACTGGAGGCGAAGTGGCTTCGCCTCCCGCACGGCACCTGCTCTGAGCCGTGGCGTCACTGGAGGCCTGGTCGGCTCGACAAATCCGGGCCGAGCCGAACGTTGAGCGAGGTGGCAGTCCAGCGGAAATGGCTGCCACCTCGCATGGCATCAATTCGGTGCTAGATCCCGGAGATTGAATGTCCACTGCTCGACGAGCTACCAGTGGGCGCCTGCAGGAATCGTGGGTTCCTCGAAATCGAGAGAGGCATCATTGGGGACAGCAATTCGTCCCTCGATAGCGGCTCGTCCGATCGATTCCCGTATCGCGGGGCAACTCCGAGCGTGCGCGGTATGTACGCGCGAGTCGGATCCCAGTTCCTCACACGCTGCTCGTGCGTCCGCCGTCCACTGGACGGACGTGTGATGCCAACTGTTCTTGTCTACTAGGACTTGGCTCGCGCACCGGGCGCAATCGACTGGCTGCATTGCTACACCGACTGTCCAGCGGGAACAGCGCGGCGGGCGAGGTTGTCGGCCACCTCCTGCTTCCACGCATCGACCGGCTTGGTGGTGTCGAGCTCGAACTCGAAACGGTCCACCATCTCCGGCTTGACGTCCGCGACGTCGACGTAGAACTGCTCGTACCAGCGGCGTAGCTGGTAGACGGGGCCGTCCTCGTTGGTGAGCAGGGGGTTGTCGATCCGGGTCTTGTTCTTCCAGATCTCAATGTCCTGCTCGAATCCGGTGCCGATGTAGCCGATCATTGCCTGCACCATCTGGTCGGCTATCTCGGCCGGCACTTGTTCGGTCTTCTTGACCTTGATGCCGTACATGAGCACGAACTGATTCGAGCTGACTGGGTAGTGGCAGTTGATCAGGATCGACTCCACCTCGAAGTTCTCATACTCGTAAACCAGGTCGTCGATCATGAACGAGGGACCGTAGTATGCCGCCACTGATCGGTTTCCCAGCAGCTTCGGGACATCGGGGTCAGTCCACTCGGTGATGTCCCCGCGGCTGATTCCGTTCTGTTCCTGGATTGCGACGTGCCCCTCGAAGATGTTCTTGAAGTAGGTGGGGAACGAGTAGTGCACGTAGAAGAAGTGCGCCATGTCGACGACGTTGTCGATGATCTCGCGGCAGTTGGTGTCGATGACGATCGACTTCCACACCCAGTCGGTCCACTCCGTGCCCTCGGGGCACATCTGCGGGATCGTCACGTCGGCGGGCGGCGGGTTGCCCTCGGGGTCGTTCCACACGAACAGCAGCTCGTCCTGCTCCATGGTCGGCCAGGTGCGGGTGCGGGCCAGCGGCGGAACCCGGCGGGCGTAGGGGATGCCGGTGCACTTGCCGTTGCCGCCCCAGCGCCAGTCGTGGAACGGGCAGGCGATCGAGTCGCCCTTGACGGTGCCCTGGCTCAGGTCGCCGCCCATGTGCCTGCAGTAGGCATCGAGGATCTTGATGTCACCGTTGCTGTCGGCGAACACCACGAGCTTGGTCCCGAACGCCTCCACCGAGTGCGGCTTACCGTCTTTGAAATCCTCGATTAGGCCCAGGCAGTGCCAGCCACGCGCGAAACGGGCCGGTGGCTCTCCTTGCTCGATGACGCGAACCTCGTCGGACTGTGTGGATGTGGGGCTCATCGTTGGTTCCTCCCAGTTAGATGACATGTCGAGCTGGACCTGACCCCAGACTTCCCATCGTCGAGATAGTGGGCGATTCTCGAGTTCATCCACCGGTCACAATTCCTCTCAGCGGAATCATCATTTGCATCCGAACTATGCCTCTGATGACAGTTGCCAATCGGCATCCGTGGTGTCGTCGCCTTCCGTTGAGGCCTTCTTCCCTGGTGTCGAATGCCTATGCAGCACTTCGGCGAGACCAACACATCGATGCCCACCGCCGTCCCAGAAAGCGCAATGATGTCCGAAAACTGTCATATGGGTCCGCCCGAACTCTCGCCCCTGTTTCGACCGCTCGAAGTACGCTCGCTTACTCTCGCGAACCGTATCGTCATGTCCCCGATGACCCGGTCATACTCGACGGCTGGCGTCCCTGGGCTCGACGTGGCCGACTACTACCGCCGCCGGGCCGAGGGCGGTACGGGGTTAATCGTGACCGAGGGAGTCGCCATCGATCACCCCAGCGCCGTGGATGACCCGAATGTTCCTCTGCTGCGGGGTCAGTCCGCTCTCGCGGGTTGGCGCCAGGTGACCGAGGCGGTGCACGACGCGGGCGGCAAGATCATCCCGCAGCTCTGGCATGTCGGACCCTTGTGGGGGGCGATGGGCAAGGTTGACCCGGCCGTGAAGCAGATGCGTCCGTCTGGCGTTTGGGGCACACTCGGCACCACCTCATACTCCGATGAGTATGTGGCGTGGGCACAGCGCGCCACCGAGCCGATGACCGACCAGGACATCGCCGACGTCATCGCGGCATTCGCGCGCGCGGCTGCCAACGCGATGGAGGTCGGGTTCGACGGCGTCGCCCTGCACGGCGGCCACGGTTACCTGCTGGACTCGTTCCTCTGGGCGGGGACAAACAAGCGCGACGATGCGTGGGGCGGCGACCTCGAGCGCCGCACCCGCTTCCCGGCCGAGGTCGTCAAGGCGATCCGCGCGGAGGTCGGCGACGAGGTCCCCATCATCTACCGGTTCTCCCAGCACAAACAGCAGGACTACACGGCGCAGATCGCGAAGACACCCGAGGAATTGGGCTTCCTACTCGGCGCCCTGGTCGATGCGGGAGTCGATATCCTGGACGCGAGTATCCGCCGCTTCGACCTCCCCGCCTTCGAGGGCAGCCAACTGTCCCTAGCCGGTTGGGCGAAGAAGGTCACCGGCGCCATAACGATGGCAGTGGGCAGCGTTGGGATTGGAAAATCTCTGCGCGACAGCCGAATCGATGGTATGGCGCCGCCCCTAGACAACATAGCCGCGCTCGAACGTCGCATGACGGACGGGGAATTCGACCTGATCGCGATCGGCCGGCTGCACCTCGCCGACCCCGGGTTGGCTCGCACTTTGCGCGAAGGCCTCCCACTACCCGTGTTCGACCGCGCCCGACATGAGGGTGCCCTCCACTAGCCAGGATCGGTCTCCGCGCAACAGGGTTCCTGAGCGGGAAGAACCTCGCGATTTCGGATCCGAGCCCAATCTAATAGTCAACCGATGGGAAGAATATGCATTGCGCGACAACACTTTTGAGACTCAATGGCATTGACATGTCTGTCACAGAACAGGGAGCCGGGATGCCTGTGGTGCTCTGCCACGGCTTCCCGGGACTGTCCTACTCCTGGCGACACCAGCTGCCTGTCCTGGCGGATGCTGGTTGGCGTGCAATCGCTCCCGACATGCGCGGTTACGGACGGTCCGACCGCCCGGCCGACCCCGCAGCATACGACCGGGCCACCACCGTCGCTGACCTCGTGGCATTGCTTGACGAACTAGGTCTCGAACGGGCTGTGTTCGCCGGCCATGACTTCGGCGCGAACCTGGTGTGGGACCTGCCGCGGTGGGCGCCGGAACGCATCGCCGGCCTCATCCAGTTCAGCGTCCCCTTGGCGCCCCGCTCTCCGATCCGCCCCAGCGTCACGTACGCGGCGCTGGCTCGCGAGCATTTTCTTCATATGCATTATTTCCAGCAGCCGGGGCCAGCTGACCGAGAACTTGCAGCCCGCCCCAGGGAATTCCTCGCCCGCGTGCTGTGGGCATTAAGTGATGTGGACCGCTACCTACAATGCTGGGGGCATCCGACGAACGACAACGGCTACCTGGACGTCCTGCCCGAAGCCCCCGAGCTGCCATGGCCGTGGCTCAGAGAGGAGGAGTTCGAGCACTACGTGGCCGAGTTCACCCGCACCGGGTTCAACGGCGGGTTGAACTGGTACCGCGCCCTCGACCTCGTGTGGGAGCAGAATGCTGCCAGGGCCGACACACTGATCGAGATACCAACTATTTTCATTGCGGGACAAAGGGATCCGGTGCTCTCGATGATGGGATCCGATCCACTCGGAGCCATGGCGCAACAGGTTCCGGGGCTAAAGGAAATCCACCTGATCCCCGGTGCGGGCCATTTCGTCCAGATGCAGGAGCCCGATCGAGTCAATGCCGCCATGCTCAGCTTCCTAGAGACATTGCGGTAAGGGAACCCGGGCACAGCCACTCATGGCGTTCCCGAACAAACACTGCATTCAGGCCAGTACCGCGACGGCACTTGCTCGACAGGTACGCGATGATGGCGATTGTGTCGACGTGGTGCTCCGCAGGTTAGGATGCGTTGCACGAGAAAACATCCGGATCCCATCCGCCTGCGGAGCCGCGGGTCAGAACCCCGCGCCGGCAGTCATGCCTCCGTCGATGACGTACTCGCCTCCGGTGCAATAGCTCGATTCGTCACTGGCAAGGAAGAGCACGAGGTTGCTGACCTCCGCCGTCGAGCCGTAACGCGGAATGGGCAGCTTCGACATAATGTGGTTCTCGTCGATGGGGTCATCTACGGAGTTGTTGCCGATCATGGGCGTGGACACCGCCCCGGGGTGAACGGAATTGACCCGGATCTTCGCCGCGGCCAGTTCCAACGCCGCGCTTCGTGTAATGCCGCGGATCGCGAACTTGCTGGCACTGTACGCCGACACGCCAGCGCCGCCGACCAGCCCGTTCACCGAGGAAATATTCACGATCGACCCGCCCTGCTTCATCGCCCGACTCGCATACTTCAAACCGATCCACTGAGAGACGACATTGACGTCGAGCAAGTTCTTGAAGCTGGCCACGTCCATGTCATTGATGGTGTCGAAGCGCAGAATTCCGGCGTTGTTGACCAGGATGTCGAGTCCTCCGAACTCAGTGGTCGCACGATCGACGATCGTGGACCATCCGGCCTCGCTCGTGACGTCGTGCGGGACAAACGTGCAATCACCGCCAAGTTCCTTCTGAAGCACCCGGCCTTCCTCTTCGAGCACATCGCCGAATATGACCTTGGCTCCCTCCTCCACAAACCTCCTCACATGTGAGGCTCCCATTCCCCTGGCGCCTCCGGTGATCAAGGCAATCTTGTTTTCGAGTCGTCCCATGTCTGTCTCCTTTCTCAGGCAATGAGGATGAGTAACGTTGTGTCACTGCGATTTCAGCGCGGCGTCGCGCAGTCATTCAATTGGTCAGGCCCGCCGACAGCCACGCGTAGCAACCCGGGTGGCGCGTGGCGCTGCCCGTTGTCGATATCACCGTGGACGCGACTGGAAGGATGCACCGACAAGCCAGTCGGACTGGCTCGCGACACGCTGCCAACCGTTCGGGCGGGATAGCAATTCCGTCTGCCGTTGAGCGGACTACCACCAGGTGGGCGGGCCATCGCCGCCGAAAACGGGTGGATTCAGTACGGGGATCCGTCGTCGAGGCGCCGGCGGATGTCGCCGGTCAAATCGAAGTACTGAGCGATGGCCGCAGCAGCGAGGCGCACCGGTGCGGCGTGTGAGAGGTCGAGTTTCACTTGTTGCATCGGGCCGCTGACGGACATCCCCACTTCCGCTCCACCCATCGAACCTATGTGCACCCCAATACAATTGAAACCCGTGTTGCAGGTTCCGTAAGCGACACCCAGCGGGCGGTCATTGTCGAGGTCTGAGCGGGCGCACGTGGACGGCTCATTTGGTCGTGGGGTGGCCGCGAGTAACGCCTTGCCGATCGTCGACGACCTCGCTGGTATTCGCCCGCCGACGCGCGTCTGGAGGACGGGACCGGACTGGGTCTCTATCTTTTGTAGGTAGAGCACATCAGTGCCGTCGAGAACGCCCAGGTGCACGGCGTGACCAGTGATCCGGTGCAACTCGTACAGGAGCGGCGCGACGACGTAGTCAAACTTGTTCTGGTACAGGGTGAGTATGCCCATCTCGACGAGCTTGTCCCCGAGTTCGTACTCGACCCCCCTGCGACGGAGCCAACCCATTCTCGCCAACTGTTCGAGCATCCGGAAGGTGAATCGCCCCGGTGAGTCCGGAGACTTCATCTCTTGTGAAGGATGGAGTCATGTCAGGTTCGAGGAAGTACCCGGCCGAGCTGCGTGAGCGGGCGGTGCGAATGGTCGCCGAGGTGCGCGGCGAGTACTCGTCGGAGTGGGCAGCGATCGAGTCGGTGGCCGCCAAGTTGGGCATCGGTTCGGCACAGACCTTGCTGAACTGGGTTCGTCGCGATCAGGTCGACGCAGGGAAGCGCCCCGGAGTGACCAGCGACATGGCCGAGGAACTCCGCAAGCTCCGGGCTGAGAATCGAGAACTCAAGCGCGCCAACGATATA
>NZ_JMLO01000041.1:0-40269 GCF_000686785.1 Rhodococcus sp. UNC363MFTsu5.1 | reverse complement strand
CTGACATTCATCGGCACACTGTTGAGTTCTCAAAGAACACGCACACACCATCACCACCGAGAAACACGTTCTCGGCCGCTCCGGGGCAACTGTTCCAGCCTATCTCATCGAGCAGACCCGGTCAAAACCGGCCCCACCAGACTCAGAAGGCAGTCGAAGACTGAACCGATCGAAACCGGCTACAACTTCTAGGATTACCAGGCGCCTACGTCCAACCTCGTGTCCCTGGCCTCTCGGCCGGGTCGGTGTCCGTGTCGCTCTGACTCGACAAAAGTTACGCGAACAAGAACACAGCGTCAAATCCCCAGGTCAGCTGCGCGCGCCGCGGAACTCCCGCAGGTCGCGGGCCGCGCGCACCGCCCTGGGGGCGCGAATCCATCGAATCACATCGATGTGACCCGCGCCACCCCTGTGCGGTCCACTCAGGCCGGCAGCACCTGGATGCCTGCGAAGTTCCGCTTCCCTCGACGGATGACCAGCCACTGTCCGTGCAGGAGGTCGGTGGCCTGCGGCTCCCACTCCTCGGCGCTGATGCGCTGGTTGTTCACCGACGCACCGCCCTCCTTGATGGTGCGGCGGGCGGCGCCCTTGCTCTCACAGAGACCGCTGGTCACCAGCAGGTCGACGATGGTCGTCGCGTCACCAGGGCGCACCTGCGCGACAGCCGCCTCGGTCAGCGCCGCGGCGAGGGTCGACTCGTCCAGTTCGGTCAGCTCTGCCTTGCCGAACAACGCCTGGCTGGCGTGCTCGACGGCGGCGGTGTTGTGCTCCCCGTGCACCAGCGTCGTCATCTCCGCCGCCAGCCGGCGCTGTGCCGCACGGGCCTGCGGACGCGTGAGGGTCTGCTCCTCGAGCTCGGCGAGCTCCTCCTGCGTGAGGAAGGTGAACCAGCGCAGGTAGCGGACGACGTCCGCATCCGCGGTGTTCACGAAGTACTGGTACCAGGCGTAGGGGCTGGTCATCTCCGGGTCGAGCCACAGGCTGCCGCCACCGGTCGACTTGCCGAACTTCTTGCCGTCGGCCGAGGTGACCAGCGGGACGGTGAGCGCGTGTACCGACTCCCCGTCCACCCGGCGATTGAGCTCGACGCCCGCGATGATGTTGCCCCACTGATCGGATCCACCGACCTGGAGCGTGCAGCCGTACTCGCGGCGGAGCTGCAGGTAGTCGTTGGCCTGGAGCAGCATGTAGCTGAACTCGGTGTACGACATGCCGTCCGAGTCGAGCCTGCGCTTGACCGTGTCCCTGGCCAGCATGACGTTGACCGAGAAGTGCTTGCCGATATCGCGCAGGAAGTCGATGGCGGTCAGCTTGCCGGTCCAGTTCATGTTGTTCTCGATGACCGCGGCGGCCGGCCCCTCGAACTCGACGAAACGCTCGAGCTGGGCGCGGATGCGCCCGGCCCACTCGGCGACGGTGTCGGCGGAGTTCATGGTGCGCTCCCCCACGTCGCGCGGATCGCCGATCAGTCCGGTCGCACCACCCGCGAGCACGATCGGCCGGTGGCCCGCCATCTGGAATCGCTTCAGCGCGAGCAGCGGCACCAGGTGACCGGCGTGCAGGCTGGGGCCGGTCGGGTCGAAGCCGGCATAGAGCGTGACCGGACCGGCATCGGCGTCGCGCCGCAGCGCGTCGATATCCGTGGATTGCTGGATGAGGCCACGCCAGTGGAGTTCGTCGATGATGTTCGCAGTCACGCCTTCGATTCTCTCGCACCAGGGACGACGGGTGCACGCGGGCTGCGACGGTATGCGGAAACCGCCGAGGAGGCGGGATCCCACAGTCGCCACGGACGCTCGGCCGCCCGGCTCACCCCGACCCGCGGACCCTCGGCGTGTTCGAGCAGCGGATCGAGCCGCAACCGGATCGCGGATCCAGCCGCCAGCAGGTCGGTTCCGTTGTCCGCCAGTGTGATTCCGAGTGCCTGCCCGAGATTCCCCGGCCCCCTTGCCAGGTCGCGAAAGCGCTTGTCCTGACCGCGGCGCCGCCGCACGATGTCCTCTCCCTCCACCACCTCGGCGGCCCTGAGCAGGACCGCGGCAGCGGTGCCGACGCCGGCGCAGGAGACGTTCATGCACAGGTGCAGGCCGTGGCTGAGATAGACGTACAGCCGGCCCGCGGGCCCGAACATCACGGCGTTGCGCTGGGTCGGTCCCGGATAGGAA
The DNA here is from genome assembly GCF_000686785.1 of Rhodococcus sp. UNC363MFTsu5.1. NCBI lineage: Bacteria > Bacillati > Actinomycetota > Actinomycetes > Mycobacteriales > Nocardiaceae > Rhodococcus > Rhodococcus sp. UNC363MFTsu5.1. Next base: position 38,104 of record NZ_JMLO01000041.1, on the reverse strand, counting down.
TGCGCGGCAGGATCCGGCCACGGCCCCGCCTCGTCGCTGCCGTACGCCTCGACTTCGACGATGCGCACCGTGACGCCGCCTGCGGTGAGCCGGGCCCCGAGCACCAGACGTGCCGCCGTGAGGGGATCCGCGGCGGCCAGCTCTCGCTCCGACATCTCGCCGATTGTGCCTCGAAGTCGTGCCAGCCGGGGTGTTGACACCCCACCCACCACGGGCAGAGAATTCATCCAAGGATGATCTCATCACTCGATGAATTGAGGCTCCGATGCCAGGATCGACGGACCGCCCGGCGATCGAGATCACCGATCTCGTCGTCCGCCGCGGCAGAAACGAAGTGCTGCACACGCTGAACCTCAGCGTCAGGAGCGGTTCCATCACCGGCCTGCTCGGGCCCTCCGGCTGCGGCAAGACGACCCTCATGCGGGCGATCGTGGGAACCCAGATCGTCGAATCGGGCTCGGTCACCGTGCTCGGCGAGCCGGCCGGATCCGCCTCGCTGCGACATCGGGTCGGGTACGTCACCCAGTCCCCCACCGTCTACCTCGACCTCTCGGTCCGCGACAACGTCCGGTACTTCGCCGCCCTGTACGGCCGCCCGGCGGCGGCCGCGGCCGAGGCCGTCGACGCGGTCGCGCTCGGCGGCTACTCCGATCAACAGGCCGGACAGCTCTCCGGCGGCCAGCGCGCCCGGGTTTCCCTCGCCTGCGCCCTGGTCGGGGACCCGGAACTGCTGATCCTGGACGAGCCGACCGTCGGGCTCGACCCGGTCCTGCGAGCCGACCTGTGGGATCGGTTCGCGGACCTGGCGGCCTCGGGCACCACGCTGCTCGTCTCCAGCCACGTGATGGACGAGGCCGAACACTGCCCGGAGCTGCTCCTGCTGCGCGAGGGCAGCCTGATAGCCCAGCTCAGCCCCGACGAACTGCGCACCGAGACCGGGCAGTCGAGCCTCGAGCACGCCTTCCTCACCCTGATCCGCAGCCGCACCGTGGGAGCGCAGCAGTCATGAACGCGAGGATCTACACCGCCAGCACCGGACGCATCCTCCGCCAGCTCCGCGCCGATCACCGGACCGTCGCGATGATCCTGCTGGTCCCCGCGCTGCTGATGACGCTGCTCTACTTCCTCTACGTGAACGTGCCGACCCCGCCCGGCGAGCAGTCGCTGTTCGACCGGATCGCGATCACCATGCTGGGGATCCTCCCGTTCGTGGTGATGTTCCTGGTCACCTCCATCGCGATGCAGCGGGAACGGAGCTCAGGGACCCTCGAGCGGCTGCTCACCACCCCGATGTCCAAGCTGGACCTGCTCGGCGGCTACGGCACCGCGTTCTCGCTCGCCGCCGCGGCGCAGGCGGCGCTCGCGTGCCTGGTGACGTTCGGGCTCCTCGGGCTGACGACGGCGGGCAGCGTCGGGCTGGTGGTGCTGATCGCGGTGCTCGACGCGGTGCTCGGCGTCGCGCTCGGACTGCTGTGCAGCGCCTTCGCCAGGACCGAGTTCCAGGCGGTCCAGTTCATGCCGGTGATCGTGATCCCCCAGCTGTTCCTGTGCGGCCTGTTGGTGCCCCGCGACCAGCTGCCCCAGTGGCTGGAATGGATCTCGAACGTGATGCCCCTCAGCTACGCAGTCGAGGCCCTGCAGCAGGTCGCGCGGTACCCCGGCAGCACCGCCGTGATGTGGCGCGACCTCGGCGTCGTCGCCGGCTTCGCGGTCGTGGCCCTGTGCCTCGCCGCGGCGACCCTGCGCAGGCGAACGCCATGACCTCTCGCGCCGCCTCGACCACGGCTCGATCCGGACGCAGGCCCGGTAACCCGGACACCAAGGAGCTCATCCTCACCGCTGCCCGGAACCAGTTCGCGGACACCGGTTTCGAGAGGACATCGGTGCGCGCGATCGCTGCGGAGGCAGGCGTCGACTCGGCGCTGGTGCACCACTACTTCGGCACCAAGCGCGCGCTGTTCCTCGCCGCGGTCGACATGCCGGTGGATCCCCAACTGGTCCTGGGCTCGGTACTCGACGCCCCGATCGAGGAGATCGGCGAACTGCTGTTGCGCGGCGTCCTCGGGGTCTGGGAGTCACCACAGGGCACCGCCGTGCTCGCCGCCTTCCGCGCCGCGATCTCCGGTGAGTCGACCGGCCTGGTGAGCAACTTCCTCACCGAGGTGATCCTGCGCCAGCTCGTCGGGCGGTTCGACGACCCACCGGGCAGCGGCCCGCTGCGGGCGACCCTTGTCGCATCGCAACTGTCCGGGCTGCTGATCACCCGGTATCTGCTCCGGCTCGAACCGATCGCCTCGCTGTCCGTCGACGAGGTCGTCGCCCTGATCGGACCGACCCTGCAGCGCTACCTGACCGGAGCGGTTGGCTGACCTAGTCGCCCGCGGATCCCTTGGCGCGCGCGAGCAGCGTCTCGTGCTCTTCCTCGCCGACGGTCCGCGCCTCGTCGACCAGCAGCACCGGGATGCCGTCCTCGATGGGATAGGCGCGGTGCAGCCGCGGGTTGTAGAGCAACTCGTCGTCGACGAGCAGCAGGGGACCCTTGTCCTGCGGGCAGGCCAGGATGCTCAGCAGGGTGGGATCAAGCGCCACGGAATGGTCCTCTCGAGCGTGCGAAGAGTGCGGTCGACAGCAGCCGATGTCGTCGGTAACGCTACCCGGCTACCCGGTCAGCGCCCGACTCCCCCGCTCCTTCAGCTCCGAGATCACCGCCCGGGTCAGGCGGCGATAGCCGTCCTTCTCCGGGTCGTAGTACCACGAACGCACACCCGGCTTCGGCAGTCCGGCCGCCTTGAGCGCGCTCCGCCTCGGCCGGTACGAGTTGCTGATCGCGATCTCGGGAACGACATGGATCAGATCCGGACGCTGCGCGGGCTCGAGGTCCGCGAGGGCATCCGCGAGATCAACTGCGCTGAGCGAACTGTCGGGAAGCAGTGTCAGCGCGACCACCGCCAGCTCCTCGTCCCCGACGGGGACCCCGTAGGCCACCGCGTTGTCCACGCGCTCGATCCCGCCGAGGGCGTCGACGATCGGTTGCCCGAACACCGGCCCGCGCCTGGCCCGGACCACGGCGTTCTTCTCGTCCATCATCCAGAAGTCGCCGTCGGCGTCCACCGTGAAGAGGTGCTCGGTCGGCACCCAGGCGTCGCCCGCGCCGAACACCCCGCGCATGGCGCCGCTGATCGCCTCGTTGTTGGTCGCGTGACCGAGCAGCAGCCCGACCTCCCCCACCCCGCACTCGCGGACCAGCCCCTCCTCGTCGACCAGGTACTCGCCCCGGATCGGGTCGTACGCGGCGATCCGGACCGGGGTGCTGCCGGGCAGCGGGCGCCCCTTCGAGCCCGGCTTGGCACCCGAGACGTTCGCGAGGACCACTGCGCCCTCCGTGGAGGCGTAGAACTCGAGCACCTGTGCCGGCTCGAATCGCTCCATCGTCCGCAGCCACAGGCCGCGCGGCATGCCGGAACCGATGAACAGGCGGATCGGGTGCCCGGGGCCGATGGGCAGGTCCTCGCAGTTCACCAGCTCGCGCATCATCGTCCACGTGTACGCGACCACGGTCACGCCGTAGCGGTGCACCTCGGCGGCGAACTGCGCGGGGTCGAGACCCCGGGTCAGCGCGATCCTCGAGCCACCGGCGATCGCGCCGCCGAGCGTGGCCAGGAGTACGGACGAATGGTAAAGCGGAGCAATCGAATACACCGTGTCGCCGCGGCCCAGATTCGCCGCTGTCGCGGTACCGAATGCGGACAGCGCCCAGCGGTGGTTGGTGATGTGCTTCGCCTCGAGGTGGCCGCCGGACCGGCTCAACAACACGAAGGCGAGCTCCTGTGCGCGTCCGGGATTCGGTCGGTACCAGGCGGGCAACTTCACCTGCGACGGGTCGATCTTCTCGAGATCGATGGTGGCCGAGTCCGGTTCGGTGTCCAGGACCCGCGACTCACCGCCACCGAGGACCAGCACGTCGACCCCGAGCGAGGTGGCGGAGCGCAGGTTGTCCGGGTCCGTGATGATCGTCTGGACCCCGCCGAGGCGCACCGATGCGGACAGGTCGGCGGTCGGCGGCAGCATGACGACGACGGCGCCGATCCGCGACAGCGCCGCGATCGCGATGAGCGCGCTCGGCCTGGTCTCCATGAGCACGCCGATGCGTTCGGCTGGACGGACGCCCGTCGAGATCAGCCCCCGCACCACGTTGTCGATCCGGGTGTTGACGGCCTCGTTGGTGTACACGCGATCGTCGAACAGGAAGCACTCGCCCTTCGGCGACCTGGCGCCCGCCTCGGCCAGCAGTTTGCCGAGCGAGATCGTCGTGTGCGGCTGGATCTGCCCGAGACGGGCCAACCGGGGCAGCACCCGGATCGCCTCGGCGGACAGTTCCCTGGTGCCACGCATCGTGTGCGAGGTGATGTCCAGCACGCCCCTGGTGATCCCGACGCCCACCTCGGCGATGGACGCCCCGGTGTGCAGGATCCGGTCGCTCACCGAGACCCCGGTCTCGGTCGCGGGCTGATCCTCGTAGGTCATCTCGTCGATGGTCTCGGGGCGGGGCCCGAGACCCTCCCGCCAGCGCACCCATTCGCCTGCCGTCGGCCAGGTCTGGGTGGCCGCGGCGGACCCGACGACGAGCCCGAAGTGCCCTGCACGCAAGGTGGATTCGAAGACCTCGGCACGCGGTGCCGCCTTCCGGATCCCGCGCACCGCCACGGGCTGGCCGATGTCGTCGACCTCACCGACGAAGGCCAGGATCGGGCAGCTCAGCTCCGCGAGGGTGACCAGTCGCTCCTGGATCACGAAGCCACCGGACATCATCCGGTTGTGCACGATGAACTGCTTGAGCAGTTCGGCGACGGCCGGACCCGACCAGGCGACCCATCCCTCGGTCGCCAGGAAGCGCCGCTGCTGCTCGCGCGGCAGCAGGGCCTCCCGGTCGTGCAGCTGACGCAGGAAGTCGATCCGGGACTTCGCGGTCTTGACGGGGTCGAGCAGCTGAAAGCCCGTGCGCGCCATCCATCCCGCGATCGAGAGCCGGGTGAACACGTGGTCGGCGAGGAAGTCGGCCGCCCTGGTCGCGACGCCCTCGGGGATGCCGAGCGGGAGCGCCGCGAGCGTGTCGACGGGCGCACCGAAGGTGATCACGCTTGCCAGGTTCTTGCATCGCCGATAGGCCGCGGCCTGGTAGCAGAACATTCCGCCCTGGGAGTATCCGGCGAGGTGCACATCCCGGCCGGTGTGCTCGTGCACCCGATCGATGATGTCGCTGATGGCGACGACGTGATCCGCCAATGTGCGGTTCCAGCCACCGTCCTCGGTATCCGGCGACCCGAAGTCGACCACCCACGGATCGAGACCCATCGCGTGCAGGACACCGACCGCGCCCTGGTCCTGCGCGACGTCGTACACGTCCGCCGACATCATCATCGGCGGCACGAGCACGATCGGTGGCCGCGAACCGTCGGCGGCCTCGTCCGCGAAGTACCGGCGCAGCCGGAACATCGGTTCCCGCTCGACGACCCGGAACTGCGAGGGACGGGCTTCCGTCTCCAGGCCGCCCAACCGGATCACCTCGAGGCCGTTCTGCGCGGTGGCCACGACACGACGCACCGAGCCGTTCAGAACCTCTGGATACCAACTCACTTCAGCGTCCCCCCAAGGGATGATCGATGGTGACTCAGATCACACTATATTCCCCGCGCGAACGCGGTGAACGCACCCCGCCGCACGCTCTACCCGGGGTGGCTCACCGTTCGATCCAGGCGCGCCGCACGCGCGAGGCCTCGCGGACCCCGCCGAGCTGGCGGGCGACCTGTACACCGGCGGTGCCGCCCCGCGCGTTACGCGAGGCGATCGAACCGGCGACCGTGAGGACCTCCCGCACCGCGGGTGTCAGCGCCGGGTCGACGGCCGCCAGCTCCTCGTCGGTCAGCTCCTCGAGCCCGACTCCCCTGCCCTCGGCGACCCGGACGCAGGCACCGGCCGCCTCGTGCGCGACCCGGAACGGAACCCCTTGCCGCACCATCCATTCCGCGATGTCGGTGGCGAGGGTGAACCCGGCCGGGGCCAGCTCCGCCATCCGGCCGGTGTGGAACTCGAGGGTCGAGACCAGGCCGGTGATCGCGGGCAGCAACAGCTCGAGCTGCGCCACCGAGTCGAACACCGGCTCCTTGTCCTCCTGCAGGTCCCGGTTGTACGCCAGCGGCTGGGCCTTCAGCGTCGCGAGCAGGCCGGTCACGTTGCCGATCAGTCGGCCTGCCTTGCCGCGGGTCAGCTCCGACACGTCCGGGTTCTTCTTCTGCGGCATGATCGACGAGCCGGTCGACCAGGCGTCGGCGAGGGTGATGTAGCCGAACTCCGGGGTGCTCCAGATGATGACCTCCTCGGCCATCCTCGAGAGGTCGACCGCGATCATCGCGAAGATGAACGCCGCCTCCGCCGCGAAGTCACGCGACGAGGTGGCATCGATGGAGTTCTCCGCGGAGGAGTCGAAGTTCAGCTCCGCCGCGATGGCCTCCGGATCCAGCCCCAGCGACGAACCGGCGAGCGCCCCCGAGCCGTACGGGGACACCGCAGCCCGCTTGTCGAAGTCCTCCAGGCGCTGCACGTCGCGCAGCAGCGGATGCGCGTGCGCCAGCAGGTGGTGCGCGAGCAGCACCGGCTGCGCGGCCTGCAGGTGTGTCTTGCCCGGCATCACCGCGTCGGGATGCGCGGCCGCCTGGGTGGCGAGGGCGTCGACGACGTCGAGCACCCCGGCCGCCACCCGGCGGGCCGCGTCGCGCAGCCACATCCTGAACAGGGTGGCCACCTGGTCGTTGCGGGAGCGACCCGCGCGCAGGCGCCCGCCGACCTCGGTGCCGACCCGCTCGATCAGGCCGCGCTCGAGGGCACCGTGCACGTCCTCGTCGGAGTCCGCAGGTACGAATGCCCCGCTGGCCACGTCGTCCGCCAGGCGGGTCAGCCCGTCGAGCATCGTCGCGAGGTCGGCGTCACTGAGCAGTCCGGCCTTGTGAAGCACCCGGGCGTGCGCCTGCGAGGCGCGCACGTCGTAGGGCGCGAGCACCCAGTCGAAGTGCGTCGACTTGCTGAGCGCGGCCATGGCCGCGGCGGGACCGGAGGCGAACCGCCCGCCCCACAGCGCGCCTTCATTCGTACCGTGCGAACTCTCCGACATGCCTACAGACCCAGGTCCCGCTTGGCCGCGACCTTCGAGGACAGGCCGTGGATGTTGACGAAGCCCTTGGCGTAGGACTGGTCGAACGAGTCGCCCTCGTCGTAGGTGGCGAGGTTGAAGTCGTAGAGCGACTCCGGGCTGCGACGACCGTTGACGGTGATCGCGCCGCCGTGCAGGAACAGCCGGATGTCGCCGGTGACCCGCTCCTGGGTCTTGGCGACGAACGAGTCGAGCGCGTCCTTGAGGGGGGAGAACCACAGGCCGTCGTAGACCAGCTCGGACCAGCGCTGCTCCATCTGACGCTTGTAGCGACCGAGCTCGCGCTCGAGGGTGACGTGCTCGAGTTCCTGGTGGGCGGTGATGAGCACCATGGCACCGGGGGCCTCGTAGATCTCGCGGCTCTTGATGCCGACGAGACGGTCCTCGACCACGTCGAGGCGGCCGACGCCCTGGGCACCGGCACGCTTGTTGAGCTCCTGGATGGCCTCGAGCACGGTGACCGGCTTGCCGTCGATCGCGACGGGCTTGCCCGCCTCGAAGCTGATGATCAGCTCGTCGGGTGCGTTCCAGTTGACCGTGGGGTCCTGGGTGTAGTCGTAGACGTCCTTGGTCGGCGCGTTCCACAGGTCCTCGAGGAACCCGGTCTCCACGGCGCGGCCCCAGACGTTCTGGTCGATCGAGAACGGCGACTTCTTGGAGACGTTGATCGGGATGTTGTTCTCTTCGGCGAACTTGATCGCCTTCTCACGAGTCCACGCGTAGTCGCGGACCGGCGCGATGACCTCGAGGTCGGGCGCGAGGGCGCCGAAGCCGACCTCGAAGCGGACCTGGTCGTTGCCCTTGCCGGTGCAGCCGTGCGAGACGACGGTGCCACCGTGGGCGCGCGCGGCCTCGACGATGTGCTTGACGATCAGCGGCCGGCTGATGGCCGACACCAGCGGGTACCGGTCCATGTACAGCGCGTTGGCCTGGATGGTCGGCAGGCAGTACTCGTTCGCGAACTCGTCGCGGGCGTCGACCACGACGGACTCCACCGCGCCGCAGTCGAGGGCACGCTGACGCACGACCTCCATGTCCTCGCCGCCCTGGCCGAGATCGATGGCGACGGCGACGACCTCTTTGCCCGTCTCCTTGCCGATCCAGCTGATGGCCACCGAGGTGTCCAGCCCGCCCGAGTAGGCGAGTACGACGCGTTCAGCCATGGTCTTTGTGCTCCTTCAGGTTGTAACTCTTCACAAGATCTTCAGTTGTCAGCCCGCGGATTCGAACCCGTCAGGCCAGTTTCTCGATCATCTCCGCCAGCTGTGCGCCGGTGAGTGGTTCGCGGGCGATCACAAGAATGGTGTCATCCCCGGCAATGGTTCCGACAACCTCGGGCAGCGAAGCCCGGTCGAGGGCGCTCGCGAGGTAGTGCGCGGCGCCGGGGGGCGTCCGCAGCACCGCCAGGTTTCCGCTGGCATCGGTGGACACCAGCAGCTCGCCGAGCAGCCGCGAGAGCCGATCGGTGCCCCCCGACACCCCGCGGACCGGGCTGCCGTCCTCGGGCACCACATAGACGCCTGCGCCGCCGTCCGCGGCCCGCAGCTTCACGGCTCCGAGCTCCTCGAGGTCCCGCGACAGCGTGGCGTTCGAGACCTCGATGCCCTCGGCCGCGAGCAGCGCCGAGAGCTCCGGCTGGCTGCGCACCTCGTGCACCGACAGCAGGGCGGTGATCCGGGCCTGCCTGCCTGCGCGGGTCGGCGCGACGGCGACCTTCGCCGACGCGACCGCCATCGGCTTGGCGGTGGTCACGGCCGGTCCCCCGGTCCGCCCCGCTGCTCGAGCAGCCACACCAGCAGCGCCTTCTGCGCGTGCAGCCGGTTCTCCGCCTCGTCCCACACCGCGCTCTGCGGCCCGTCGATCACCTCGTCGGTGATCTCCTCGCCGCGGTGCGCGGGCAGGCAGTGCAGCACCGTCGCGTCCGGGGCAGCGTGCGCCAGCAGCGCGGCGTTGATCTGGAACGGCCGGAACGGTCCGACCCGGTCGAGGCCGTCGTTCTCCTGCCCCATCGACGTCCACGTGTCGGTGACGAGTGCATCGGCACCCTTGGCGCCCGCGACCGGGTCGTCGGTCAGCGTGATCGTCGCGCCGGTCTGCTCCGCGCGGACCCGGGCCGCCTCGACGACGTACCCGAGCGGCGCGAAGCCGGCAGGCGCCGCGATCGTGACGTCGATGCCCGCCGTCACGCCGCCGAGCAGCAACGAGTGCGCCATGTTGTTGGCACCGTCGCCGAGGTAGGTCAGCTTGAGGCCCTTGAGATCACCCTTGCGCTCGGCGAGCGTCTGCAGGTCCGCCAGCACCTGGCACGGGTGGAACTCGTCGGACAGTGCGTTGACGATCGGCACCGTCGCCCCCGCCGCCATCTGCTCGAGCCGCTTCTGCCCGAAGGTGCGCCAGACCACCGCGTCGACGTACCGCGAGAGCACCCGACCGGTGTCCTGCAGCGTCTCCTCGCGGCCGAGCTGGGTGCTGCGGCCGTCGACGACGACCGCGTGCCCGCCGAGCTGGGCGATGCCCATCTCGAAGGAGAAGCGCGTCCTGGTGGAGTTCTTCTCGAAGATGACGCCGACGCCACGCGGACCCGCGAGTGTCTGCTTGGCGAACGGGTCCTTCTTCAACTCGGCGGCCAGCGCGAGGACCTCCGCCTGCTGGGCGGCCGTCAGGTCGTCGTCCCTCAGGAAGTGCTTGATGGTCGTGCTCATTTCTGTTCCTCCGCCACATCGAGGATCGCGGGCAACGCCGCGACGAATCCGTTCGCCTGCTCCTCGGTGAGGATCAGCGGCGGCGCCAGTCGGATCACACCGGGCGCCGCTGCGTTGACCAGGAACCCGGCGTCGCGGGCCGCGGCCTCCACCGCGGGCGCCACCTCCCTGGTCAGCACGACGCCGAGCAGCAGCCCGGCCCCGCGGACATGATCGACCAGCGGGTGACCGAGGTTCTCGATTCCGTGGGTGATCGACTTGCCGAGCGAGTCGGCGTGACTGATCAGATCCTGATCGGCGACGGTACGCAGCACCGCGAGCGCGGCCGCCGCGCAGACCGGGTTACCGCCGAAGGTGGTGCCGTGCTTGCCGGGCCCGAACAGCTCGGCCGCCGCACCGGTGGCGACGCAGGCCCCGATCGGCATGCCGCCGCCGAGCCCCTTCGCCAGGGTCATCACGTCCGGCACGATCCCGACCGCCTGGTGCGCGTAGAACCACCCGGTGCGGCCGATCCCGGTCTGCACCTCGTCCAGGATCAGCAGCGCGCCGCGGTCCGCGGTGATCTGCCTGGCCGCGGTGAGGTAGCCGTCCGGCGGCACGACGACACCGCTCTCCCCCATGATCGGCTCGAGGAACACCGCCGCGGTGTCGGCGTCGACCGCCCGGTCGAGCGCCTCGATGTCGCCGTAGGGAACGTGCGAGACGCCGGGCGGCATCGGCTCGAACGGGGCCCTCTTGGCGGGCTGTCCGGTGAGCGCGAGCGCCCCCATGGTGCGACCGTGGAACGAGTTCTCGGCGGCGATGATGTTGGGCCTTCCGGTGGCCCGCGCGAGCTTGAACGCGGCCTCGTTGGCCTCGGTGCCCGAGTTGCACAGGAACACCCGGCCCGGCGCGCCGAGGTGCGCGAGCAGCTGCTCGGCGAGCGCGATGCCCGGCTCGGTGGCGTACAGGTTGGAGGTGTGGCCGAGCGTGGAGAGCTGCGCCGTGACGGCCTCGACGACGGCGGGGTGCGCGTGTCCGAGGATGTTGACGGCGATCCCGGCCAGCAGGTCGAGATACTGCTTGCCGTCCGCGTCGGTGACCACCGCGCCCTCGCCGCGGACCAGGGCCAGCCGCGGGACCCCGTAGGTGTCCATCAGCGCGTTCGACCAGCGCTGCTGCAAAGGTTCGGTCATCACTGTCCTTCCTGATTCGTGTGGGTGACCATGGTGCCGATGCCCTCGCCGGTGAGCAGCTCCAGGAGCACCGAGTGCGCCACCCGGCCGTCGATCACGTGCGCGGAGGACACCCCGCCGTGCACCGCCCGCAGGCAGGCCTCCATCTTGGGGACCATCCCCGCGTCGAGCGTCGGCAACAGCAGTTCCAGTGCGGCCGAGTCGATCTCGCTGGCCAGGGAGGACCGGTCGGGCCAGTCCGTGTAGAGACCCTCGACGTCGGTGAGCATCACCAGCTTCTCCGCGCCGATCGCCTCGGCCAGCGCCGCCGCCGCGGTGTCGGCGTTGATGTTGTGCACGACACCGTCCGCGTCGGGGGCGATCGTGGAGACCACCGGGATCCGGCCGGCCTCGATGAGGTCGAGCACCGCGTCCGGGTTGACCGTGGTGACATCGCCGACGAGCCCGATGTCGGTGGCGACCCCCTCGACCTGGACCGTGCGCCTGGTCGCGGTGAACAGGTGCGCGTCCTCGCCCGAGATCCCGACCGCGTACGGGCCGTGGGTGTTGATCAGGCCGACGAGCTCGCGCCCCACCTGACCGAACAGCACCATCCGGACCACGTCCATCACCTCGGGGGTGGTGACACGGAAGCCTCCGCGGAACTCACCCTCCATGCCGAGACGCGCCAGCATCGCGTTGATCTGCGGGCCGCCGCCGTGCACCACGACGGGATGGATCCCGACGGTGCGCAGGAAGGCCATGTCCGCGGCGAACGCCCGCTTGAGGTCGTCGTCGACCATCGCGTTGCCGCCGTACTTGACCACCACGATCTTGCCGTGGAACCGCTCCAGCCAGGGCAGCGCCTCCGCGAGGACGTGCGCCTTCTCCGCGGCGGTGATGTGCTCGATGCTGTCGATGTGCCCGGTCATGACGAGTACGCCGAATTCTCTTCCACGTACGCGTGCGAGAGGTCGGTGGTGCGGATGGAGACCTCCGCGTCACCGACGCCGAGCTCGATCCGCAGCGCGATGTCGATGCCGGAGAGGTCGACCTCCCTGGCGCCAGGCGCGCCGACACCGTCGATGCAGACCGGGTTCCCGTTGAAGGACACCGAGATCCGGTTCGGGTCGAGCTCGATCGGGGCGATGCCGACCGCGGCGAGCACGCGGCCCCAGTTCGGGTCGGACCCGAACAGCGCCGTCTTGACCAGGCTGTCGCGGGCGACGGTCCGCGCGGCGACGAGCGCATCCTGCTCGGAGGCCGCGCCGGACACCGTGACGGTGACCCGCTTGGTGACGCCCTCCGCGTCGGCCATGAGCTGGTCGGCGAGGTCGTCGCAGACCGCGAGCACGGCCGCGTTGAGCTCGTCCTGGGTGGGCGCAACGGAACTCGCGCCCGAAGCGAGCAGCAGCACGGTGTCGTTGGTCGAGGTCGCGCCGTCCACGTCCAGCCGATCGAACGACAGCCGGGTCGCGTTGCGGAGCGCCTCGTCGAGCTGGGCCGGGGTCGCGATGGCGTCGGTGGTGATCACGCACAGCATGGTGGCCAGCGCCGGGGCGAGCATGCCCGCGCCCTTGGCCATCCCGCCGACGTTCCACTTGTTCGCGTGGTGCAGCGCCGCCTGCTTCGGCACGGTGTCGGTGGTCATGATCGCGTAGGCCGCGTCGGTGCCCCCGGAGATCCCGCCTGCCAGTTCGTGCACGATCTCGGTGACGCCCGCGAGGAGCTTGTCCATCGGCAGCCGGTCGCCGATCAGCCCGGTCGAGCACACCGCGACCTCGCCTGCGCCGGTCTCGGTGCCCCAGTCGCTCAGCGTCGCCGCGACGTGCTCGGCGGTCTGGTGGGTGTCCTGGAAGCCGGGCGCCCCGGTGCAGGCGTTCGCGCCGCCGGAGTTCAGCACGACCGCACGGAGCCTGCCGCCGGTCAGCACCTGCTGCGACCACAGCACCGGCGCGGCCTTGACCTTGTTGCTGGTGAACACCCCTGCCGCGGCGGTGTCCGGACCCTCGTTGAAGACCAGCGCCAGGTCCTGGCGTCCGCTGACCTTGATGCCCGCGGCGATGCCTGCACCGCGGAATCCGGCGGGCGCGGTGACGCCCTGGGTGCGCACGAGCTTGCCGCCCGCGACGGCGACCGAGTCGGGGATGACGGGGGTGGTGTTCACGGGGCTACTCCCACTGTCGAGAGACCATCGGTCTCGGGCAGGCCAAGGGCAAGGTTCATCGATTGCACTGCGCCGCCCGCGGTCCCCTTGGTGAGGTTGTCGATGGCGGCGATGACGACGAGCAGGCCAGCGTCGGCGTCGACCGTGACGCCGATCTGGGCCGCGTTGGATCCGATCACCGCGCCGGTCTGCGGGAAGACGTGCTCGGGCAGCACGTGCACGAAAGGTTCATCGGCGTAAGCCTTTTCGTACACCTCCCGGGCCTGCGCCTCAGTGACGGTGGTCGGCGCGGTGCAGGTGGCGAGGATGCCGCGGGGCATCGGCGCCAGCACTGGCGTGAAGGACACGGTGACGTCGGTGCCCGCGAGGGGCGAGAGGTTCTGGATGATCTCGGGGGTGTGCCGGTGCACGCCGCCGACCCCGTACGCCCGGGCCGAACCCATGACCTCCGAACCGAGCAGGTCGGCCTTGGGCGCACGACCCGCGCCGGAGGTGCCACTGACCGCGACCACGGTCACCCGCGGCTCGACGATCCCGGCGGCCACCGCGGGGGCGAGCGCCAGGCTGGCCGCGGTGGGATAGCAACCGGGGACCGCGATCCGGGTCGCGCCCGCGAGCTTCTCCCGGTGGCCCGGCAGCTCCGGCAGGCCGTACGGCCAGGTCCCGGCGTGCTCGCTCTTGTAGTACTTCTCCCAGTCCGCCGCGCTCGCCAGCCGGAAGTCGGCGCCGCAGTCGATGATGACGGTGCTCTCCGGCAACTGCTTGGCGATCTCGGCCGAATTGCCGTGCGGCAGACCGAGGAACACCACGTCGTGGCCGGCGAGCTGCTCGACGGTCGTCGGCTCGAGGACGCGATCGGCCAGCGGCAGCAGATGCGGGTGATGCTCACCGAGTCTGCTGCCTGCGTTGCTTCCCGCGGTGAGCGCGCCGATGGTCAGCGAGCCGTCGCGATAGGCGGGGTGCCCCAGCAGGAGTCGGAGGACCTCACCGCCCGCGTAGCCGCTCGCACCGGCGATGGCGACCCGGATCGGCGTGGACGCCGGGCCTGAGGAAACTGCAGAAGTGACCATACGATTGATTATGCATCATCATGCAAGCCCATTCATAGCCAGGGCGCGGGCGGCCCTCAGGCGACGAACGCGACCCAATAGAAGGCCCAGCAGGACACCGCGGTCAAGGTCATGCCGATCGCGGCGATCCGCGCCCAGCGCCGGTGCCACGCGCTGTGCGCCCCCGGATGCGGCGAGCCGCCGAAATTCCGCACCGCCCGGACTATCACCACCGGCCACAGCAGGACCGAGAACACCGCGAACACCAGGTGGATCGCCAGCACCGACCACACCAGGGTCGACGCCGAGCCGCCGACAACGCCCGCCGACCGTTCTTCCCATCCGTTGAAACGCACGTCCAACTCGAAGAGGACGACGGCCACCAGCAGCGCGACGCCGAGCGCGAGCTGCACCGACCTGTGCAGTCGGAAGCGCCTGCCGACCCTGACCTGGTAGACGCTCCAACCGAGGACCGCCACCACAAGCGCCATCAACAGCACCATCATGTCCATGGCCGAGGAGGCCCTCGTACCGAGGAAGCCGTCGATCCCACTGAAGTCGTTCATCGCCGAAACCACACCTTTGTCCCAAACTTCCCGACACCGTGTCGGGAAGATGCGGTTCGGACGGTATCAGGCCGAATCGGCGGGCCTCGCGCCGGTCAGGACAGCACCGCCTCCCGGATCACGTGCTTGGTGAGCTTGCCGGAGGGATTGCGCGGCAGTTCGTCGACAACCACCAGCTCACGCGGGATCTTGTAGCGGGCCAGCTTGTCGGCCAGGTACCCCCGCAGCTCGTCCAGCTCGAGCGTCGCGCCACCGACGGTCGCCACCACCGCGACCACCGTCTCGCCCCACTGCGGGTGCGGCCGCCCGATCACCGCGACGTCGACGATGTCCGTGCGCGGGCGGATCGCCTCCTCCACCTCCTGCGAGTAGACGTTCTCGCCGCCGGTGATGATGACGTCCTTGGTGCGATCGACGATGTAGAGGTAGCCGTCCTCGTCGACCCGCGCCACGTCGCCGGAGCGGTACCAGCGGCCCTCGAACACCTCGGCGTTGGCCTCGTCGTTGTCGAGGTAGCCGACCATCCGGGTGTCGCTCGCGAGCCAGATCTCGCCCGTCTCCCCCGGCCCGGCGTCGAGGCCGTCCGGCCGGACGACGCGCAGATCGACGCCCGGCATGCCGCCGCGCCCGATCGACCCGGCCTTGGCGATCTGCTCGTGGGGATAGAGGGCGGTTCCGGTCGGGCCCATCTCGCTCATCCCGTACACCTGGTAGAAGTCCTCGGACCGGTACGCGTCCTGCAGCTGCCGCGCCACCTCGGCACCGATCGGCGCACCGCCG
This sequence comes from Rhodococcus sp. UNC363MFTsu5.1, assembly GCF_000686785.1. Lineage (NCBI taxonomy): Bacteria > Bacillati > Actinomycetota > Actinomycetes > Mycobacteriales > Nocardiaceae > Rhodococcus > Rhodococcus sp. UNC363MFTsu5.1. The sequence goes on along the minus strand of NZ_JMLO01000041.1, from coordinate 22,482 downwards.
TATGTCCATCGCCGCATCGTCGAGAAGTCGTAGGTGGACATGTCGATGCCTGCGGCGCGGACCACCTGCAACGGCGCCAGGTAGGCGATCGGTGCGCCGAAGAACGCGGTGATCTTCTCGGCGCCGATGATCTCGAGGAAGGGCAGCGGCGCATACTCGCGCATCAGCACGACCGTGCCGCCGAGGAACATCGTCGGGACGAACCAGACATTGAGTGGGGCCGCATGCCAGATCGGCATCGCGATCAGCACCCGTTCGTCGCGGTCGAGGCCGAGGGTGGTCGCGATGTACGGCGCGACGGTCGTGATCGAGCGGTGCGTGTGCAGGCAGCCCTTCGGGGCACTGGTGGTTCCCGACGTGTAGAGCACCTGGGCGATCTCGGTCTCCTCGACCTCGACGCCTGCCCACTCGTCGGCGACGTCCACGAGCGCGTCGAAGTCCCGGTCGGCGTTTCCCTCGGCGTCGTCACCGAGCTCGGTGAGCAGCCAGTCCACCTGCGGCGCACCGGCTTCCGCGTTCGCTCGGAGCGCGGCCGAGACCACACCCACCTTCGCGCCGCAATGCGTGAGCGTGTACTCGACCTCAGGGGGTGCCAGCTTGTGATTGACCGGCACCAGCACCGCGCCCGCTCGCCACGCCCCGAAGGCCGCGATCACGAAGCCGGGGGTGTTGTAGGTCATCACCGCGACCCGGTCGCCGCGCCGGACACCCCGGCCGCGCAGCACCTCGGCCGCCCGCTTCGACGCGGCGACGAGTTCGCGGTAGCTGAGGCGCTCGGCCTCGTAGACCACCGCCTCCTTGTCCGGGAACTTCCGGCAGGTGCTCTCCAGCATCGTCGTCAGGTCCATGGGTCCTCCTCGGGTGGCGCCCGGCATGTCGTTGCGGCCGGATTGCCGTCTACGGCGATTCGTTCTACAGTCGGGATCGACAAGGATTGAATCACGATTCATAGTTTTGCGAAAGGCGCCGACCACATGGCCTACCGAGCGACGGAGAAGACCCGCGCCGCCCAGGCGGAGCGCAGGGAGGTGCTGCTCGCCGAGGCCGGGAAACTGGTCGCGGCCGGCGGATTCTCCGCCGCCTCGGTCAAGGCCATCGCGGAGAACTGCGGCGTGAGCGTCGGATCGGTGTACTCGTACTTCGACGGCAGGGCCGACCTGCTGGCCGCCGTGTTCCGCCGCGGCGCCGACCAGGAACTCAACGAAGTACGGCTGGCCGTCGCCCAGCACTCGAGCGCGGCTGACCGACTGCGCGCGCTGGTCGAGACGTTCGCCCGGCGCGCCATCCGGGGCCGCCAGATGGCCTGGTCGCTGCTGTTCGAACCGGTCGATCCCCGGGTCGACGAGGAACGGCTCGTCTACCGCGGCTCCTACGTCGAACTGACCACCGCGATCCTGCGCGACGGTATCGAGGAGGGCGAGCTGCCCGAACAGCACGTCGGGATCGCCGCGGCTGCACTGATCGGCGCCATCAGCGAGTCCCTCACCGGCCGACTCTCCCCCGTTCCCGTGGAGCTACCCGAGACCTTCTCCGACGACGACATCGTCGACGCCATCCTCCAACTGTGCCTGCGCGCGGTCGGTTTCGCCGCCTGACCGCAGCCGATACCCAAGAAGGAACCAACACATGACGAACACAGTCGCCTCGCCGCACCGCACCCACGAGGTCTTCAACCAGGCACCCCCTCGGGTGGATGTCAACGAGTACACCTCGAACGTCCCGCTCGTGGAGGGCGTGCGCCGCTACGACGCCGAGTGGGCGCAGCACGATCTCACCGAGGTCGGCGCACTGGTCGGCACAGCGGAGTTCCAGCACGACGCCGAGCTGGCCAACACCGTGCTCCCGACGCTGCACACTCACGACAAGTACGGGCACCGGATCGACGAGGTCGAGTACCACCCGGCCTATCACCGCATCATCGGCGCGGCGGTCGAGCACGGCGCCCACACCTCCGCGTGGGCCGACCCGAAGCCCGGCGCCAACGTCGCCCGCGCCGCCACCTTCATGATGTTCGCGCAGGTCGAGCCCGGTCACTCCTGCCCGGTCTCCATGACCCATTCGGTCGTCCCCGCCCTTGACTTCTCCCCCGAGCTGGCCGAGCTGTGGCTGCCGCGCCTCTACGCACGCGGGTACGACGGCGGACTCGCCGCGCCGGGCAGCAAGCCGGGCGTGCTGTTCGGCATGGCGATGACGGAGAAGCAGGGCGGATCCGACGTCCGCGCCAACACCACCCGCGCGGTCCCGAACTCCGACGGCAGCTGGTCGCTGACCGGGCACAAGTGGTTCTGCTCGGCACCGATGTCGGACGGGTTCCTGATCCTGGCCTATACGGACGAAGGCATGTCCTGCTTCCTGGTCCCCCGGGTGCTCGAGGACGGCACCCGCAACGTCTTCCGCATCCAGCGCCTCAAGGACAAGCTCGGCAACAAGTCGAACGCCTCGTCGGAGATCGAGCTCGACGGCACGATCGGGCATCTGGTCGGCGAACCGGGCCGCGGCGTCCGCACCATCATCGAGATGGTCTCGCGCACCCGGCTGGACTGCGTGTACGGCTCGGCAGCGGGCATGCGCCAATCGGTCGCGGAGGCCCTGTGGCATGTGCGCCACCGCGCAGCGTTCGGCGCGACGCTGATCGACCAGCCCGCGATGACCGCGGTCGCCGCGGACCTCGCGCTCGAGTCGGAGGCCGCGACCGCGACCGCGCTGCGCCTGGCCCGCGCCCACGACGAGGACGCCGACGACACCGAGAAGGCGTTCCGCCGGCTCGCCACCGCGGTCAGCAAGTACTGGATCTGCAAGCGCGGACCGCACCACGCCTACGAGGCGCTCGAGTGCCTCGGCGGCAACGGCTACACCGAGGCGTTCCCGCTGGCTCGCCGGTACCGCGAGCAGCCGGTGATGGCGGTGTGGGAGGGCTCCGGCAACGTGATCGCCCTCGACGTGCTGCGCGCCATGACGCGTGAGCCCGAATCCGTCGCGGCCTTCGACGCGGAACTCGCGCTCGCCTCCGGGTCGTCGCGGTTGTTCGACGAACACCTCACCCGGATTCGCGGCGCGCTCGCCGAGCTTTCGACCCTCGACACGGCGCAGGCTCAGCTGCGCGCACGTCCCGTGGCTGCCGCGATGGCGCTCGGCCTGCAGGGCTCACTGCTCCTGCGCACCGCACCGTCCGCGGTCGCCGAGGCCTTCCTGGCGGCGCGACTCGGGCCCGAGCGTGACCTCGAATACGGCACGCTCCCGGTTGGCACCGACTTCACGGCGATCCTGGACCGCCAGTAGTTCGAGGACGGCCGGCCCGGTGGCGGACCCAGGTCCGACCTGGCCGGCCGTTCGCGCTCACTCCAGGCGCAATGCGGGCGACCGGCGCCTGCCGTCGCCGGGCTCGTCGGGGAATCCGCGCGGCTTGCGCTGCCCGAAGTTCTCCCAGATCGACACGATGAAGAGCATCGTGACACCGATGAGGACGACCGCGATGGCGGCGCCGACGACCACGAAGCCGAACACGACCCCGATTTCCGACCAGACCATGGCACTACCTCCACGTCTTGGTTGTGAAGTTGCACAGCGAGATGGCTACACCGTACGCCGGGGGTCCTACGAGTCCATGGACTTTCGGATCTCGTCGAGTTTGCTCTTAGCCACCTTCTGCCGCTCTTCCCACTGCTCCGCGACGGTGCGACCGGCCGGGGACTCCGCATCGAGCTCGGTGGCACCAGCCGCGGTCCCGGCGCGGGTCTCGATCTTCTCGCGTACCGAGTCGAACGTCGGCACACCCGAGTCGGTGTAGTCGGGCGCTGGCATCGCGGTCGGCAGCCCGGATCCCGCCGTCGGCACCGGGACGCCCGCCACCACCGTTGGGTCAGGCGGGATCGACGCGTCGGGCGGGAAGGGCACCTCCGCCGGGATCGGCACGTCCGGCGAAGCCGGGATGTCGCCGCCGATCGCGCTCGCGGCAGCCGCGATCGACGCCAGCGCCGGACGGCCCGCGGTCGCGGCGGCGATCACCCGCACCAGTTCCTGGTCGGTGAGCCCGCTCAGCCCATCGGCAACGCTCTGGGAATCGGTCATGACACCTCATTCCGTCGACTTGCCGCAAGGCTACGGCAGCCCGCGTCGAGAGTGCACCTGCCGGCGGCCGACTCGGCCGATGCCCCGGCAAGTGCACTCTCGACGGATAGGGTCAGGCCCGAAGCTGCGCACCCACCGCGGCGGAGGCCGCGGCGACGGCCGCGTCCCGACCGGCGGAGGCCTCGTCCTCGGTGAGCGTCCGATCCGCGGCGCGAAACCGCAGCGCGAAGGCAAGCGACTTGCGCCCCTCGCCGACCTGGGCGCCCTCGAACACGTCGAACAGCCGGATCTCCTCGAGCAGCTCGCCCGCGCCGGAGCGCAGCGCCGCCTCCACGGTGGCGGCGGGCACAGTGGCGTCGACCACGACCGCGACGTCCTGGAGAACGGCAGGGAACGGCGAGACCCGAGGCGCGGGAAGCGATTCGGTGATCGGCAGCGCGGTCAGGTCGATCTCCACCGCACAGGTACGCGGCGGCAGCCCGCTGCGCTCGAGCACGGCCGGATGCAGCTCACCCGCGTGCCCGACGACGACTCCGTCGACCAGCAGTTCGGCGCCGCGGCCCGGATGCCAGGGCAGGTATTGGGCGGCCCGCCGCTCGAGGGACACACCGGCCGCCTCGGCGATCGTCTCCGCGGCCGCGAAGGCATCGGAGGCCTCGACGGCGCGGCCCGCGCCCCACGGTCCGCTCGGTTCCCTGAGCCCGGTCAGCACCGCGGCGACGTGGGTCGGCTGCGCGGGCAGCGACTTCAGCAGGTCCGCGACCTGCTCGTCTGTCGGGCGCCGGTCCACCGGCAGTGCCTGCACCGGCTTGGTGTCGGGCCCTGGGAGGACGACCTGCGCGACGCCGAACAACGCGAGGTCACGCTGGCCACGAGAGGTGTTGCGGGACAGGATCTCCAAGAGGCCCGGCAGCAGGGTGGTGGCAAGCTCGGGGCGATCGGACTCGAGCGGGTTGAGCACCTTCGAGGTGGTACGGCGCGGATCGTCGGCGTCGAGGCCCCAGGCGTCGAACACCCCGGTGGGCAGGAACACCGTCGGCAGCACCTCGACGTACCCGTCGAACGCGAGCGCCCGACCGACGGCGCGGCGGCGACGCTGCTGCGGGGTCAGGCCGCGGCCTGCGGGTGCGGCGGGAAGCACCGAAGGGATCTGCTCGAGACCCTCGAGGCGCAGCACCTCCTCCACCAGATCCGCCGGCTGCTCCAGGTCCGGCCGCCAGGTGGGCGGGGTCACCACGAGCTGGCCGTGGCCGGACTCGCTGACCCCCACGTCCACGCCGCAACCGACCTGCGTCAGCCGCCTGGCCGCGGTGCCGTTCGGGTACGCCACACCGGCCACCCGATCGGGCAGATCGATGTCCATGTGGATCGGAGCGGGCTCGTCGACCCCGCCGACATCGGTGAGAACCGGCTCGATGCGGCCGCCCGCGATCTCCACCAGGAGCGCGGCCGCGCGGTCGAGCGCGGCGACGGGCAGGGCCTGGTCCACCACGCGCTCGTACCGCTTGCTGGCCTCGCTGATCAGCTTGTGCCTGCGGGAGGTCCGGAACACCGCGAGCGGGTTCCAGATCGCGGCCTCGAGCAGCACCTCGGTGGTCCCGGCGCCGACCTCGGTGCTGGCACCGCCCATGACACCGGCGAGGGAGACCGCGCCCGTGTCGTCGGCGATCACCACGTCCTCGGCGTCAAGCGTCCGCTCCACCCCGTCGAGCGTGGTCAGCTTCTCGTCCGCGGCGGCCCGGCGCACCACCAGGCCACCGGTCAGCTTGTTCGCGTCGAAGGCGTGCAGCGGCTGTCCGAGCTCGAGCAGCACGTAGTTGGTGACGTCGACCGCAGGGGAGATCGGACGCACACCGGAGAGCAACAGCCTGCGCTGCAGCCACCACGGCGACACCGCGGCGGGGTCGATCCCGGTGACGCGACGCAGCGCGAAGCGCGGTGACCCGGACTCCGGCAGCACCGTCAGCGGCCACGCCTCCCCGTCCACCCCGTGAGTGGGCAGCACAGCGGGGTCGGCGAACTCGAGGTCGAACCCGCAGGCCAGCTCCCTGGTCAGCCCGCGCACCGAGAAGCAGTACCCGCGGTCGGGGGTGATGTTCAGCTCGATGATCGTGTCGCCGAGGCCGAGCAGCTCGTTGGCGTCGGCACCGGGCTCGGCCGTGCCGGGCTCGAGCACCAGGATGCCCGAATGATCCTTGCCGATCCCGAGTTCGGCGACCGAGCAGATCATCCCGTCGGACACCTGGCCGTAGGTCTTGCGCGCGGCGATCTTGAAGTCACCGGGCAGCACCGCGCCGGGCAGGGCCGCGACGATCAGGTCGCCCTCGGCGAAGTTCCTTGCACCGCAGACGATTCCGCGGGGCTCGGACTCTCCGACGTCGACCTGACACATCCGGATCGGCTTCTTGAACTCGGTGAGCTCGGTGATCGACACGACCCGGCCGACCACCAGCGGCCCCGGCACCCGGTGCAGGACGTCGACCTCCTCGACCTCGAGGCCGACGCGCACGAAACCGGCGTCCAACTCCTCGGCCGTCACCTCCCAGTCGGGGGTCGCCCGCTGCAGGATCTCGGTCAGCCACGATTGCGCTACTCGCACGTCTACTCAGCTCTCTCGTTCTCGTCGATCAGGCCTGGACACCGAAGGGCAGCGTGAATCGCACGTCGCCCTCGACGATGTCGCGCATGTCCGGGATGCCGTTGCGGAACTGCAGGGTTCGCTCCAGACCCATGCCGAACGCGAATCCGGAATATTCGTCGGGGTCGATTCCACTGGCCCGCAACACCTTCGGGTTGACCATGCCGCAGCCACCCCACTCGACCCAGCCCGCGCCGCCCTTCTTGCCCGGGAACCACACGTCCACCTCAGCCGATGGTTCGGTGAACGGGAAGTAGTTGGGCCGCATCCGGGTCCGGGTGTCCGGGCCGAACAGGGCCCTGGCGAAGGCGTCGAGGGTGCCGCGCAGGTGCGCCATGGTCAGGCCCTTGTCGATCGCCAGGCCCTCCAGCTGGGAGAAGACCGGCGTGTGCGTGGCATCCAGCTCGTCGGTCCGGAAGGTGCGCCCAGGGCACACCACGTAGATCGGTACCTCCCGCGAGAGCATGGTGCGGACCTGCACCGGCGAGGTGTGCGTGCGCAGCACCTGTCGCGAGCCCTCGGGCGCGATGTGGAACGTGTCCTGCATGGTGCGGGCGGGATGATCCGGCAGGAAGTTGAGCGCGTCGAAGTTGAAGTGCTCGGTCTCCACCTCGGGACCCTCGGCGACCTCCCAGCCCATCGCGACGAACACGTCGGAGACCTGCTCGGAGATGATGGTGATCGGGTGGCGGGCGCCAACCGGACGACGCTGGGCGGGCAGCGTCACGTCGATCGCCTCCGCGACGAGCACGGCGGCGTCGCGCTCGGCGAGGAGCACCTCACGGCGGGCATCGAATGCCGTGGTGGCCCTGGTGCGTGCCGCGTTGACCCGCTTGCCCGCGTCCGCCTTCTCCTTGCCGGGCAACGCGCCGAGAGCACGCCGGACGAGCGACAGCGGCGCCTTGTCGCCCAGATGGTCGATCTTCGCCTTGGCCAACGCGTCGAGATCGCCTGCGGCGGCGAACGCCGACTCGGCCCGCTCGGCCGCGGCACCGAGCGCGTCTTCGGTCAGCGCCTCGGTGTCGATCGGTCCTGAAGTCTCGGCCTCGTTCTTTGCCACGGCTGGTCAAACTCCTCGTCGATGGTCGTCGCGCCCTGCGCACCCGGCGCACAGCAGAACAATCCTAGGTTGTCGGTCGGTCCTGTCGATGCTGCACCCGCGCGCTCGCGTACAGGCAGATGGCGGCGGCGGTCGCCAGGTTCAGGCTCTCCGCGCGGCCGTGGATGGGAATCCGCACCCGATGGTCGGCCACTGCGGCGATCGCCGGGTCCAGCCCGTGCGCCTCGTTGCCGAACAGCCACGCGGTCGGCCGGGCCAGCAACTCGTCCGCGTCGTCGAGATCGACCTCGCCGTCGGCAGCGGTCGCCAGGATCTGCACCCCCGCGGCGGTGATCTGTTCGAGCACAAGGGCCACGTCCCGCTCCCGCGCGATCGGCAGGTGGAAGACGCTGCCCGCCGAGGAACGCACGCACTTGCCGTTGTGCGGGTCGACGCTGTCGCCTGCCAGGATCGCCGCGTCGGCCCCGACCGCGTCCGCGACCCGGATCACCGTTCCCGCGTTACCGGGCTCGGACACCGACACTGGGACGGCCAGCAACCTGGGCGACCCGTCCAACGCCTGCCCCAGCGGGACGTCCAGGAGTCCACACACCGCGACCAACCCCGGCGGGGTCACCGTGTCACTGAGTGACCGGGCGGCCCGCTCGGTGATCGGCGAGACCCGCACGCCCGCTGCGGTTGCCCCGGCGATGAGCTCGCCGTACCTGGCGCCGGCCTCATCGGTGAAGAAGAGTTCCTCCACACGGCCGGTGGCGAGCGCCGCGGTCACCGAATTCGCGCCCTCGGCGAGGAAGCGCCCCGCCTTCTTGCGCTCGGCGCCGCGCAACAGCTTGACAGCAGAAACGACCCGTGGAGTCCGCTCGGTGAACGGGTCCACGGGTCGCTCCTGGTTCAGCTTGCTCAGGCTGCTTCCCCGGCGGGGGCGTTCACGTCGGCAGGCAGGGCGGCCTTCGCGATGGCCACCAGGCCGGCAAACGCCTCGGCGTCGGAGACGGCCAGCTCGGCGAGGATCTTGCGGTCGACCTCGACACCCGCGGCGTTCAGGCCCTGGATGAATCGGTTGTAGGTCATGTCGTTCGCGCGCGCGGCGGCGTTGATACGCGTGATCCACAGCTTGCGGAAGTCACCCTTGCGCGCGCGGCGGTCCCGGTACGCGTAGGTGAGCGAGTGGAGCTGCTGCTCCTTGGCCTTGGTGTACAGGCGCGAGCGCTGTCCACGGTAGCCCTTGGAGGCCTCAAGAATCGAACGACGCTTCTTCTGGGCGTTGACCGCCCTCTTTACGCGTGCCACTGGGAAATCCTGTCAATCTCGGAGCGCGACGGGCGCTCCTGGGTTGGTCAAAAAGTGCTGGTCTCGATCAGATGCCGAGCAGGCGCTTGATGCGCGGGGTGTCAGCCTTGCTGACGACGGCCTTGCCATCGAGGCGACGGGTCACCTTGGTGGGCTTGTGCTCGAGCAAGTGGCGACGGCCGGCCTTCTGGCGCAGGATCTTGCCGCTGCCGGACACCTTGAATCGCTTCGAGGTGCCGCTGTGGCTCTTCATCTTGGGCATGGAGTCCTCAGTTCTGTGTTTCTTCGGTACTGCATTTCGGTGGTGCTGGTCTGGCTAGCTGCTCGGCGCCTCGGGTGCAGCGCCTCCGGCCGGAGCCTCGGGTGCCGCAGCGGGTGCCTCCGGCGCGGGCGCCGAGGCGGGCCTCGGAACCTGGGGCACCGGAGCCTGAGCGCTCTCCTGGGCCTTGACTCGGGTCTTGGCGCCCTTGTGCGGGGCGAGCACCATCGTCATGTTGCGGCCGTCCTGCTTCGCCGAGGTCTCGACGAAGCCGAGGTCGGCGACATCGGCGCCAAGGCGCTGCAGCAACCGGAAGCCCAGCTCGGGACGGGACTGCTCGCGACCGCGGAACATGATGGTGACCTTGACCTTGGACCCCGCCTCGAGGAAGCGCACAACGTTGCGCTTCTTGGTCTCGTAGTCGTGGTCGTCGATCTTCGGACGGAGCTTCTGCTCCTTGATCACGGTCAGGGTCTGGTTCTTGCGCGATTCGCGCGCCTTCTGCGCGGCCTCGTACTTGAACTTGCCGTAGTCCATGATCTTGCACACCGGCGGACGGGCGTCGGGCGCCACCTCGACCAGGTCGAGATCGGCCTCGAGGGCCAAGCGGAGTGCATCTTCAACACGCACGATCCCGACCTGCTCACCGCCGGGTCCGACGAGTCGAACCTCGGGTACGCGGATGCGATCGTTGATGCGGGTCTCAGTGCTGATGGGGCCTCCTAGGTTGAGCGGCGTGGTCGTCCTGACCGCCGGCAGCCCGTTGCCCGCTCTCTCCCAACAAAAGAGCCCCGCTGGATTTTCACCATGCGAGGCCCGATGTCGACCGGTTCGATGTCCGCCGCGATCACATCGCGGCCTTCACCCCCTCAGGAGAGGGAACCCGACCCTGGCATGATCTCCACACGGAACACCGTGCCGAGATCACACCCAAAGGGCGGGCGACCGGACCGCTGACCAGCGTGTTTGATGCGCCGGATAGCGGTGGGAGTCGGACTCCACTTGCTGCCCCCAACATCGTCGGGGGCGGTCGTGTATGGAAGTCTAGCAGGCATGACAGAGCAAACTCACACGGGCGACGTCCGCGAGCTGGCCGATGTGCCCGCAGTGGAGGTCATCAGCCGCGCCGCAGTGATGCTGATGAGCTCGGCCGCCGAGAAGCTCGGCCTCTCCTCACCCGACCCCGACGAGAGCGACCACCTCGACCTGGACGAGGCCCGCCGGGTGATCACCGCGCTCGCAGGCCTGGTCACCGCCTCGGCGGAGTACCTCGGCCCGCACGCGGGTCCGATCCGCGAGGGACTGCAGGCGCTCCAGCGCGCCTTCCGCGAGGCATCCGCCCATCCCGACGAGCCCGGCAACGGCCCCGGCGAGAAGTACACCGGACCCGTTTACTGACCCTCCACCCCGCCGCCATCGAGTGACCCGATTCCCTCGGTGGCGGCCGGGGCGAACGGCGATACTGGATCCGTGGCGAACAAGACCCAGCCGACCGGCGCCGACGTCGAGGAGTTCCTCGGCACGCTGACCGACGACGTCACGAGAGCCGACTGCGGACACCTGATCGACCTGATGCGCGCCGCGACCGGCGAGCCGGCCGCAATGTGGGGTCCGAGCATCATCGGGTTCGGCAACCGCACCTACCGCTACGCCAGCGGGCATCACGGCAACACGGCACTGATCGGGTTCGCCCCCCGGTCGACGGCCCTCACCCTCTATCTGAGCCTGAACCTGGACGACCACCGCGACGCCCTGCAGCGCCTCGGCAAGCACCGGACCGGCAAGGGCTGCGTCTACATCAAGCGGCTCGCCGACGTCGACGAGTCCGAACTCCGCGCCTTGATCGAGGCATCTGTGCGCGCCGCGCGCGCGATGTCCTCAAACTCCTGAGCGGGCCTAATCAGCGCGCCGAGCAGCAACGTTCCCCCTCCCCTCAACCCCACCAGCATCTTGTGACAGACGTCACATTCGTTGGCGGGAAGCAGGCTTCAGATTCCGTACGTACGTCCAGTCCCGCTCGTGTACAAAGATTCCGGATCGGGGGATCACTTTCGTTCAACCCGCCCCGTCGTCCGACACCCGGGGATGGGGCAGCAGCTCGATTCGTCTCCAGCCAACGAGATCGCCGGCTAGCCGGCGATCTCGAACTGAACACCGCACATCGCAATGAAGAAGGAGCTCACATGCCCAACCCCAGTGACATCGACGGTCTGTTCGGATCCATCGCCAACATCATCAACTCCATGCTCGCGGGTGCCTCGAGCGGCTCTAACGTTCCCACCGAGACCGGCACGGTCTAGCGAACGGTCGATCACAGACAGCGGTGCGGGCCGGGTCCATGAGGACCCGGCCCGCACTGCCGTCTGTGGCCGCCTTCCGCGTCAGACCGCGGCCGCCGCCTTGCGCGGCGCCCGCTTCCGCTTCGTCTCACCCGTCGCCGACGCCTTGGCCTTGCCGTTGACGGCTGGCTGCTGGTCGAGCACCTCCCGCAGGAACCTGCCGGTGTAGCTGGCGGGCACCGCCGCGATCTGCTCCGGGGTGCCCTCCCCGACGACGGTTCCGCCGCCCGACCCACCCTCGGGCCCCATGTCGACCACCCAGTCCGACGTCTTGATCACGTCGAGGTTGTGCTCGATCACGATCACCGTGTTGCCCTTGTCCACCAGCCCGTTGACGACGCCGAGCAGCTTGCGGATGTCCTCGAAGTGCAGGCCGGTGGTCGGCTCGTCGAGCACGTACACGGTGCGCCCGGTGGAACGCTTCTGCAGCTCAGCGGCCAGCTTCACCCGCTGCGCCTCGCCGCCGGACAGCGTCGGCGCCGGCTGGCCAAGCCGTACGTAGCCGAGACCGACCTCGACGAGCGTCTTGAGGTAGCGGTGGATCGAGGTGATCGCCTCGAAGAAGTCGGCGGCCTCCTCGATGGACATGTCGAGCACCTCGGCAATGGTCTTGCCCTTGTAGTGCACCTCCAGGGTCTCCCGGTTGTAGCGGGCCCCGTGGCACACCTCGCACGGGACGTACACGTCCGGCAGGAAGTTCATCTCGATCTTGAGCGTGCCGTCTCCCGAGCACGCCTCACACCGGCCGCCCTTGACGTTGAAGGAGAACCGTCCCGGCTGGTAGCCGCGCACCTTCGCCTCGGTCGTCGCGGCGAACAGGGTCCGGATCTTGTCGAACACGCCGGTGTAGGTGGCCGCGTTCGAGCGCGGCGTCCGGCCGATCGGCGACTGGTCCACCTGGACCAGCTTGTCGAGTTGGTCGAGCCCGTTGATCCTGGTGTGCCTGCCGGGGACCTGGCGCGCGCCGTTGAGCTTGTTCGCCATCACGGTCGCGAGGATGTCGTTGACCAGTGTCGACTTTCCCGAGCCGGAGACGCCGGTCACCGAGGTCAGGACGCCGAGCGGGAAACTGACGTCGATGTTCTTGAGGTTGTGCTCCTTGGCCCCGATCACCGTGACCTGACGCTTCTTGTCGACGGGCCTGCGAATGGCGGGCACATCGATCGTCGACCGGCCGGAAAGGTATGCGCCGGTGAGCGATTCCTCGCAGGTCAGCAGCTCCTCGTACGGGCCGCTGTGCACGACCCTGCCGCCGTGCTCGCCCGCGAGCGGGCCGATGTCGACCACCCAGTCCGAGGTCCTGATGGTGTCCTCGTCGTGTTCGACGACGATGAGCGTGTTGCCGAGGTCCCGCAACCGGGTCAGCGTGTCGATCAGCCGCCGGTTGTCACGCTGGTGGAGTCCGATGGACGGCTCGTCGAGCACGTAGAGCACGCCGACCAGGCCGGAACCGATCTGGGTGGCCAGCCGGATCCGCTGGGCCTCCCCGCCGGAGAGGGTGCCTGCCGCACGTGAGAGCGACAGGTACTCGAGCCCGACGTCGAGCAGGAAGCCGAGCCGCGCCTGCACCTCCTTGAGGACCTGACCGGCGATGGCCTCCTCGCGGGCACCGAGCGTGAGGCTGTTCAGGAAATCCGCGCAGTCCGAGATCGACAGCTCGGCGACATCGGCGATGGACTTCTTGCCGTGCTCCCCCGCCGAGATGGTGACCGAGAGGATCTCCGGCCGGAGCCGGGCACCGTCGCACGCCGGACACGGCACGTCGCGCATGTACCCGTCGTAGCGTTCCTTCATCTGTTCGGACTCGGTCTGCTCGAGCCGACGGTGCAGGAAGGGCATCACGCCCTCGAACTCGGCGTAGTACGAGCGCGTCCGCCCGTACCGGTTCTTGTACTTGACGTGCACCTGGTCCGCGCTGCCCTCGAGCACCGCCTTGCGCGCCTTGGCGGGCAGCTCGTTCCACGGGGTCGACATCTCGAAGCCCATGATGTCGGCGAGCCCGGACAGCAGGCGGCCGAAGTACTCGGAGGTCTGCCCCATCGACCACGGCGCGATCGCCCCGTCCTCGAGACTCAGCTCCGGATCCGGCACCACCAGGTCCGGGTCGACCTCCTTGCGGATGCCGAGGCCGGTGCACTCCGGGCAGGCGCCGTACGGCGAGTTGAACGAGAACGACCGCGGCTCGAGATCGTCGATCGAGAGGGCGTGCCCGTTCGGGCAGGCCAGCGACTCGGAGAAGCGGCGTTCCCGGTCCGGCGCGTTCTCGTCCCGATCGACGAAGTCGAGGACGACGATGCCGTCGGCCAGGCGCAGCGCGGTCTCCACGGAGTCCGTGAGCCGCTGCTTCGAGCTCGCCTTGACGGTGAGGCGGTCGATGACCACCTCGATGTCGTGCTTCTCCTGCTTCTTGAGCTTCGGCGGGTCGGTCAGCTGATGCACCACACCGTCCACCCGGACGCGGGCGTAGCCCTGGGTGTTGAGCTGGTCGAAGAGGTCGACGAACTCACCCTTGCGGGTGCGCACCACCGGCGCGAGCACCTGGAAACGGGTGCCCTCCTCCATGGCGAGCACCTGGTCGACGATCTGCTGGGGGCTCTGCTTCGCGATCTGCTCGCCGCACACCGGGCAGTGCGGGGTGCCTGCGCGGGCGTAGAGCAGACGGAGGTAGTCGTACACCTCGGTGATGGTGCCGACCGTGGATCGCGGGTTGCGGTTGGTCGACTTCTGGTCGATCGACACCGCGGGCGAGAGGCCCTCGATGAAATCGACGTCGGGCTTGTCCATCTGCCCGAGGAACTGGCGGGCGTAGGCCGACAGCGATTCGACGTAGCGGCGCTGTCCCTCCGCGAAGATGGTGTCGAACGCGAGCGACGATTTGCCCGAGCCGGACAACCCGGTGAAGACGATGAGACTGTCCCGGGGCAGGTCGATATCGATGCCTCGCAGGTTGTGCTCACGCGCTCCTCGCACGATCAAGCGGTCCGCCACTCGATGTCCCTTCTCGTCGACGCAGAGGCGATAGTCCTCACGCGCTGCACATGGTAGGCCGGGGTACCGACATCGACGGTGGAGCCGCGATCAGACGACCCCGGGTCACCCGCGGCCGATCGCGCGCCCGAACCCTCGCCCGCACCCATTCGACGGTAGCGTCCCCACCATGGACGGGCAGCAGATGACAATCGACGACAACTACACCGGCGAGCTCACGGTGGATTCCGACCCACAGCGGCGGTCCTTCGCCGGCGCCAGCATCACCAAGATCTCCGTCGGCCCCATGGACAACAACTCCTATCTCGTGGTCTGTTCCGAGACCGGTGAATCCCTGCTCATCGACGCCGCGAACGACGCGGACCGGCTCGTGAGCCTGATCTCGACCGCGGCGCCCACCCTCACCTCGATCGTCACCACCCATCAGCACCCCGACCACTGGTTCGCGCTCGCCGAGGTGGTCGGCAAGACCGGCGTACCCACCATCGCGCACGCCCTCGACGCGGACCCTCTCCCCGTCGCGCCCGACCGCACCGTGACCGATGGCGACCTGGTCGAGGTGGGCAGGCTCGCACTCGAGGTCATCCATCTCGCCGGTCACACCCCCGGCTCGATCGCGCTGGCACTGACCGATCCGTCCTCAGGCCAGGTCCACCTTTTCACCGGCGACTCGCTGTTCCCCGGTGGAGTCGGCAAGACCGCCGATGCGGAGAAGTTCGCCTCGCTGTATCGGGACGTGACGACCAAGCTCTTCGAGCGATTCCCCGACGACACCATCGTGTACCCGGGCCACGGCAAGGACACCACGATCGGCACCGAGCGGCCGTTCCTCGCCGAGTGGCAGGAACGCGGTTGGTGACGCCCGGCCTTGGCTAGGGTGGAGTAGACCCGATCACGAGGGAGGCCACGCCATGCTGGTCCGTCGAATCGCCCGCCCCCTGCTCGCAACGGTGTTCATCACCGGCGGCATCGATGCACTCCGACATCCCGCCGGGAAAGCAGACGTCGCGGAGCCGGTCATCCAGCAAGCACATGGCGCTCTCCCAGACCGCGTCGCGGCGCTGGTGCCCTCTGACCCCACGAACCTGGTGCGCCTGAACGGGGCGATCCAGGTCGGTGCGGGCGCCTTGCTGGCCATCGGCAAGGCTCCGCGCGTCGCGTCGCTGACGTTGGCGGGCAGCCTGCTGCCGACCACGCTCGCAGGCCACGCCTTCTGGAGGGAGTCCGATCCGGTGCAGCGGGCCGCACACCGGACCCAGTTCTTCAAGAACATGAGCCTGCTCGGCGGTTTACTGATCGCAGGCGTCGACACCGAGGGCAAGCCGTCGCTCGGCTGGCGGGGCCGCCGAGCGGCCCGTCGGGCTTCCGGTGCGGTGCTGGCGGCGCTGCCCACCTCCAAGGAGGGTGAGGCGCACGGAGCGGTCGGCGAGCGACTCCAGTCCGCATCGGAACGGGTCCGTGAGCTCGCGGGCGAGGCGGCCGAACGAGGGGCAGCCCTCGCGGAGACAGCACAGGAACACGCCCCGGAACTCCTCGCGCTCGCCCGCGAACGAGGGGCAGCCCTCGCGGAGACAGCACAGGAACACGCCCCGGAACTCCTCGCGCTCGCCCGCGAACGAGGGGCAGCCCTCGCGGAAACGGCACAGGAACGCGCCCCCGAGCTGCTCGCGCTCGCGCGCGAACACGGCGCCGAGTTGACCGAAACGGCTGCCGAGCGCGGCGCCCAGCTGGGTCACACGGTTGGCGTCGGCACCGAACGCGCCGTGCGGCGGGCCCGACGGGCCGTCGCGGACCTGGGCTCGTGATCGCTGCCCCTGAGTCCCGGATCATCCGAGAGGTCGAGGATCACCACGCGGTGCTCGAACGGTGGCTGGGGACCGTCGCGGACCCGGCACTGCTGACGGAGTTCATCGGCGCCCACACCGCGGACTTCTCCCTCGTCACGACCGAGGGGCACGTCGTGTCCGGCGACGAGCTCGCCGATTCGCTGCGCGGGGCGGGCAACGCGGCACCCGGGCTCAGGGTCGCGATCACGGCGGTCGAGGTGCAGCTCGTCACCGCCGAGGTGGCGATCGCCCGGTTCCACGAGACGCATCACACCGTGACCGGGGCCGGGGCCGGCGTGCGGATCGTCACCGCCGTCCTGGTCCCCGCGCCGGGCGCCCGCAACGGACTCCGTTGGCGTTCGGTACACGAGACCCTCCGCACCGACTGAACAACGCGACGCGTTGAGAGCGGACGACGCGCTGACCTGGTCCTTCTGCGTCCGAGCCACCCGGCCACTAGACTCGCTTGGCACTTTTCCCTCCCCTACCGCCCGAGGAGACCACTTGCCGGACGAGGCGCTGCAGCACGACGAACGTGAGCGCGAGCAGCAGTACGTGTCAATGCTGTACGACCGTCTGGATTCGATGCGTGACTACGCCGCGACCCGCCTGCGCAAGGTGCTCCTCGAGACCGGCGGCACCCCCCAGGCCCGCAGCGAGCGCGAGTCGTTCAGCCTGATGTACACCGAGGACATCGCGAAGTACGACGCGGCCGAGAACGGCCTCTGCTTCGGGCGGATCGACCTCGACGGGCAGGACCAGGACACCGAGCGCCCCGACGGCGACGCGCGACGCTACATCGGCCGGGTCGGCATCCTCGATGAGGCCAACGACTACGAGACCCTGCTGCTGGACTGGCGGGCGCCGCTGGCCAGGCCGTTCTACCTGGCGACCCCGGCCGCACCCGAGGGCGTCACCCGGCGCAGGCACATCAGGACCCGCAGCAGGAAGGTCACCGGGCTCGGCGACGAGTACCTGGACCTCGCGACCGCGGAGCGCGCGGGGGCCCTCGACGGCGCTGGCGGCGTCGCGGGCGAGAGCGCCCTGCTCACCGCGCTCAACGCGGCCAGGACCGGCCACATGAACGACATCGTCGAGACCATCCAGTCGGAGCAGGACGCCATCATCCGGTCCGAGCACAAGTCGGTGATGGTCGTCCAGGGCGGACCTGGAACCGGCAAGACCGCGGTGGCACTGCACCGCGCGGCGTACCTGCTCTACACCTACCGGCAGCAGCTGGCGAAGAGCGGCGTGCTGATCGTCGGACCCAACGACACCTTCCTGGACTACATCGGCCAGGTGCTGCCCTCGCTCGGTGAGACGGGTGTCCTGCTCTCCACCATCGGCGATCTCTATCCGGGAGTGCGTGCCACACATCAGGATTCGCTCGAGTGTGGCGAGGTCAAGGGTTCGCTCGCTATGGTCGAGGTACTCAAGCAGGCGGTCCGGGACCGGCAGGAGACCCCGCAGGAGCCGATCCGGCTGAGGTTCGACTCCTACCCGATCACCCTCGATCGCAAGGTCGTCACCCGCGCGCGCGGGCGGGCCCGCTCGTCGCGGCGCCCGCACAACCTCGCCCGGCCGATCTTCGTCTCGGCGGTGATCGAGGCCCTCGCCGATCAGCACGCGGCCCGGATCGGGTCGAATGTGCTCGGCGGGGCGAACCTGCTCAGCCGCGACGACATCGCCGACATCCGCGACGAGATGCGCGGCGACCCCGAGGTGATGGCCGCGATCGACGGGCTGTGGCCGCAGCTGACGCCCCAGCGGGTGCTCGCCGACCTGCTCGGTTCGCGGAAGCGGCTGGCCACGGCGGCACGCGATCTCACCGCCGAGCAGCGCGAATTGCTGCACCGCACCGGTGTAGCGGGATTCAGTGCCGCCGACGCGCCCCTGCTCGACGAGCTCGCCGAACTGCTCGGCGTGGACGACGCGGCGGAGCGCGAGCGCGCGGACCGCGAATGGCGGGCGCAGATCGCCGATGCCCAGGGCGCCCTCGACATCCTCACCGGCTCGGCCCCGCAGGACCTCGAGGACGAGCTGGATCCCGAGATCCTGATGGCGTACGACCTGATCGACGCCGGGCAGCTCGCGCAGCGTCAGGATCTGCGGCAGTCCCAGACCGCGGCGGAGCGCGCTGCGGCCGACCGCACCTGGACCTACGGACACGTCATCGTGGACGAGGCGCAGGAACTCTCGGAGATGGCATGGCGAATGCTGATGCGGCGCATCCCGAATCGCTGGATGACCCTGGTCGGCGACACCGCCCAGACGGGCGATCCGGCCGGCAGCTCGTCCTGGCAGACGGTGCTCGAGCCGTACGTCGCCCGGCGCTGGAAGCTGACCGAGCTGACGGTGAACTACCGCACGCCGTCCGAGATCATGGAGGTCGCGCAGGACGTGCTCGCCCGGATCGACCCCGGCCAGACGGTGCCGCGTTCGGTGCGTGACTCGGGGACGCGGCCGTGGGCACGGCGGGTTCCCGAGGGCGAGGTCGCCGAACAGGTCCGTCGGCTGGTCGCCGCGGAGACCGGGCCCGGCCTCGTCGCGGTCCTGACCAGCGAGTCCGGCGTCGACGAGTACCTCGACCTGGTCTCGGATTCGGTGAGCGTGCTCTCGGTCCGCCAGGCGAAGGGGCTCGAGTTCGACTCGGTCCTCATCGTGGAGCCCGGCCGGATCGTGGACGAGTCACCGCGCGGCATGAACGACCTCTACGTCGCGCTCACCCGCGCCACGCAGCGACTCGGCGTCGTGCACGCGCACCCGCTTCCGGAGGGACTGTCGAAACTGTCTGTACTCGAATAGCTTTCACGGGCGCAAAGACAAACCGCCCCCGTCGGCGAGGCCGGCGGGGGCGGGAGATGTCGGACGCGGCTAGCGGACCGTGTGCACGATCAGGACGTCGGACGTGGACTTGCGCGCCGCGTCCGAGGGTACCGATCCGAGCAGACGCCCGGTCAGCGTGTTCAGTCCGCGGTTGCCGATCACCAGCAGGTCGGCCTCGACCTCGTCGATGAGCGCGAGCAGCGAGTCGACGGGGGCGCCGACGACCGCGCGCTCGACGATATCGGTCGCACCGGCCGCATGCGCCCGCTCGCGGGCGGACCGCAGGATCTCGAAGGTCGGCGCGGAACCGGTGATCTGGTACGCGTCCTCACGGAGGGTGTCCTGCGCGGCCTCGATGTCCTTCGGATCCGCCGGGTAGTAGGCGCAGGCGATGACCAGCTTCGCGCCGGCATCCGACGCCAGCGACGCTGCCTTGTCCACTGCCTTCAGGGACGAATCCGAGCCATCGGTTCCGACGACGATGGTGCGGTAGGCGCTCATTGAATCCTCCAAGGTGCTCAGGTCTGACCGGAGCGCCGCAGAGAACACGGACAGCCCGGCCGCTGGGAAAGACCCTAGCCGGATCGCGATCGGGTTAGGGGGAATTGCGGCACAACGCACATCGGCGCCTCCTCGCTACATTAGATCTCATGCGAATCCCCCGGCCGCAGGGAATCAGGACCCGGATCGCCGTGGCCGCCGCACTCGTCGCGGTCGGCGTCGGTGCCGTCGCCGTGACCAGGTCGATCACCGAACCGCCCGCGCCGGTGACCGAGGATGTCGCGGTCACGATGCCCGCGGGTCCCGCGGAGTCGGGTCAGGTCAAAATCGATGCCCGCCTGTATCTTCCGCAGCACACCCCCGCCCCCGCCGTGCTCCTCGCGCACGGGTTCGGCGGCAGCAAGGACTCCGTCGCCGCACAGGCGCGAGCGCTCGCGGAGGACGGGTTCGTGGTGCTGGCCTTCAGCGCAAGGGGTTTTGGGCAGAGCACCGGCCAGATCTCGTTGAACGACCCCGATCGCGAGGTGGCGGACGCTCGCGGACTCGTCGACTGGCTGGCCGCGCGCGGCGAGGTCCAGCGGGACGGCCCCGGCGACCCGCGGATCGGCGTTGCGGGCGGATCCTATGGCGGCGCACTGGCCCTGATGCTCGGCGGACTCGACTCGCGAATCGATGCGATCGCCGCGGCGATCACGTGGAATGACCTGGGCCACGCCCTGTTTCCGAACTTCGGCACGCTCGAGACGCAGCCACCCTCGACGCCCGCGGCTGCCGGATACGGCGGCCCCGGCGTGCTCAAGCGCGGCTGGGCAGGCATCTTCTTCGGCGCGGGCACGGCCCCGTCCGAGGCAGGCACGGACGCGGCCGGACCACGAGCGGCACCGGACCCGTGCGGACGGTTCGCGCTGGAGTTCTGCCGGGAGTACGCCGCGGCCGCGGTGTCCGGGAAGCCGAGCCAGGAACTGCTCGACCTGCTCCGCGCGCACTCCCCCGCGGCGGTCGCGGGCGCGATCACGGCGCCGACGCTGCTGATCCAGGGCGAACAGGACACGCTGTTCGGACTGGACCAGTCCGATGCGACCGCGCGCCAGATCGCCGCGTCCGACACGCCCGTCCAGGTGCGCTGGTTTCCCGGGGGGCACGACGCCGGGGGCGAGGGCACCCGGTTCAGCGAGTCCGCGACGTCACGGTTCCTGTCGGACCGGCTCCGCGGGTCGGGCGAGGTCGACGAGGAGTTCGTGTTCTCGCTCCCCGGAACCCCGACCGATCAGGGGCGCCCCTCCTACCGGCGGATGACCGCCGCCGACTACCCGGGCCTGGTCGCGGGAGCGCCGCCGACCCCGACGTCCGAGCTCCCGCTCGCCGGCCCTGCATCGCAGAGCATCATCCGGCCGCCGGGCGCCTCACCCGCCGCACTGTCGGCGGTGCCCGGCCTCGGCTCGGCACTGTCGAACCTGGGCGCCGCGGGCGGACCGGCTGCGGAGCTGGTGGCCGACCCGCCCGGCCAGTCCGCCGCGTTCGCCACCGCCCCGCTCGATCGCCCGCTCACGATCACGGGTGCCCCAACGGTGCGGCTCACGGTCACCGCCGCCTCCGCGCCGGGGGACGCCGTACTGTTCGCGAAGCTGTACGACGTGAGCCCCGACGGCCGGCGCACCCTTCCCGGCGGCGCGGTCTCCGCGATCCGCCTGCCCGACGGTCCAGGGCCGATCCCGATCTCGGTGACCCTGCCCGGCATCGCGTTCCAGGTTCCGCAGGGACACCACCTCGAGGTCGTCGTCACCACCACCGACCAGGCCTACGCGAACCCGCTCAGCCCGGCCCAGTACTCGGTGGCCCTCGCAGACGCCGGCCTCCTTGTCCCGAGCGTGCCCGCAACAACCTCCAGCCGTTCGCTGCCGATCGCCCCGCTGATCGGGATCGCCTGCATCCTCGGCGGGGCCGCGCTGCTCGTGGCCGTCGGCGTGATCCGCCGCCGTCGCCGCGTCGCGGCCGAGGTCGATCCGGCCCTCGTCGACACTCCCCTGGTCATCACCGACCTGCGCAAGACCTATGACAACGGTTTCCGCGCCGTCGACGGGGTGAGCTTCACCGTCCGCCGCGGCCAGGTTCTCGGGCTGCTCGGCCCCAACGGCGCGGGTAAGACCACCACCCTGCGGATGCTGATGGGGCTGATCGCGCCGACAGAGGGCGAGATCCGCGTCTTCGGCCACAAGGTCACCCCCGGCGCTCCCGTGCTCTCCCGGCTCGGGTCCTTCGTCGAGGGGTCAGGGCTGCTGCCGCACCTGAGCGGCATCGACAATCTGCGGCTGTACTGGGAGGCCACCGGGCGGCCTGCCGCCGAGGCCCGCATGGACGAGGCCCTCGAGATCGCGGACCTCGGCGACGCGATCGAACGGAAGGTCCGCTCCTACAGCCAGGGGATGCGCCAACGGCTCGCGATCGCGCAGGCGATGCTGGGCCTGCCGGACCTGATGGTGCTGGACGAACCCACCAACGGGCTAGATGTACTGCCCAGGCAGGTTGGTTGAGGGATTGCGACGACACGCTGTGACTGGTCGTTGAACAGCGAAGGTCTCCTGTCGTGAAGTGGAGCTGCTTAGACACCCACATCGCGGACAGGAGACCTTCGTGGTTCACGCTAACGCACCACTGACCCCAAGAGGCCGGCTGCTGCTGGCCCGACG